>NZ_JAALEA010000528.1 GCF_014145145.1 Dietzia cercidiphylli | reverse complement strand
GTCGCCGGGATCCGCGGCGAGGAACCCCTCGGCGGCCGGGGGGTCGGCGGCGATGGCGCGGACCACCGAGTCCAGCTGCTCCAGCATCACCGCGCTCTCCACCTCGGAGGCGCCGGCCATGAGCCGCGCCGCGTCGGTGCGGCCGGAGTCCTCGCTGCGGCCGGCCTTGACCGCCTGCTTCATCAGGACACTCTCGAGGATGTTGGCGGCGACCGCGGCGCGCGAGGACGAGCGCAC
The DNA here is from genome assembly GCF_014145145.1 of Dietzia cercidiphylli. GTDB lineage: Bacteria > Actinomycetota > Actinomycetes > Mycobacteriales > Mycobacteriaceae > Dietzia > Dietzia natronolimnaea. The sequence continues at coordinate 931 of NZ_JAALEA010000528.1, read as the reverse complement.
ATGGGTCAGCGTCACGTCGCAGTACTGCTCGACGCCGGCCTCCAACTGCTCCATCACCAGCCGCGGGTCCTCGCTGGTCGGGACCCGCCAGGCGGCGATCTGCCCTTCCAACCGCCGGATCGCCGGGCCCGCCGACAGCGCGTGGGAGGACAGGCGGATGGTGTTGCCGAGCCTGCGCAGGAACGGCTTGGGCGGCTTGGGCACCAGCTCCTCGACCACCCGTCCGCAGATCGAGGTGGAGAACTGCTCGAGAGAGTTGCCCACGATGCCCGAGCTCAGCGCGGTGCCCTCGGTGAGGTTGAGGAACATGTGCCCGGAGAAGTAGCCCACCTGCAGCCACGGCTGGTCGTAGCTCGCCTGGGCCCGGGCCACCACTTGGATTGCCTGCATGGCGTAGTCGATCGCGAACCCCGAGACCGACGCCGTCAGCGGACAGAACGCCCCCGGCATCATCTCCCCGATGTTGCATCGCGTGTAGACGTGGTCCTCCCCGGCCAGCGGGGAGTCCATCTCGCCGAGATCGGCGGGCAGGGTCGTGATGGGCCTGGCCTGCAACCACCAGAGCCTGCCTGCCCGATCGATCGCCCACTCGAGGTCCATCGGCCTGCCCCAGTGCTGCTGTGCGCGCAGGGCGCCCGACCGGATGGCCGCGATCTCCTCCGGGGACAGGACCCCCTCGTCGTCGTACTCCCGGACGGCCACCCCGCCGCCGGAATCCAGGACGAGGTGGTCCGGCGACGCCGATCCGTCGACCAGCGCCCCGCCCAGGCCGGCGACCGCGTCGATCACCATGAGGTCGCGCCGGCCGCTGGTGGGGTCCGCGGTGAACACCACGCCGGCGGCGCGCGCGTCCACCATCTGCTGCACCACCAGGTGCATGGGCGTCGGGGAGGTGTCCGTGGCCGTGTCCGCGGCCGTGGTGCCGGCCCCG
>NZ_JAALEA010000527.1 GCF_014145145.1 Dietzia cercidiphylli | reverse complement strand
CGGGGCCGGCGTGGGCGCCGCGCCGGGCTTCAGCGCCGCGGGTCCACCGGAGCCGGGGCTCGACGGCGCGGAGTCGACTCCACCGTCGGACGGTGCGTGCGACGCACGGAGACGTCGGACCACCGGGGCCTCGAGGGTCGACGATGCGGATTTGACGAACTCTCCCTGATCGCGGAGTTTCGTCAGAAGTTCTTTACTGGTGATACCGAACTCTTTTGCCAGCTCGTGTACCCGGGGCTTGCCTGCCACTGCTCTCCTCACTGCGAGGTCTTCACGGCAGGGCTGGCCGCGCGACCTCGGTCTACATTCGATGGACGTTCATCGCTGGAACTTCACGGTGTGCTCATCGTGTCTGGTCCGTTCCTTCTCTTGTGCTCCCCCGGTCGGCCCATGCGGCCGACGGGTGGTCTCGTGCTCACGACGATAGCGTCTCGAGCACCTCCGAGATCGCATCCTGGGACACGTTCCCGGCGACCCGCAGGGACCTGGTGAAGGCCTTGCGGTCGAGTGCTGTCGCGATGCACCGCTCGTCACGGTGCACCCAGGCTCCCCGCCCGACCGCTCGCCGGTCGGGGTCCGGCGAGAGGGCTGACGCCCGCGGATCGTGAACGATCCGCAGTAACCGGGAATCGGAATCCCGGCGGCGACAGCCGACGCAGGTCCTCACCGGACCCGGCACCTCGGCCGGGCCCTTCTGCTGGTCGTGATGCACCCGCATGAGGCCGCCTCGGTTTCTCGCCGTCCCTCCCACGCGAGTGGGTGGACGTGAAGTCACTGTGACATCTGGTGAGTCTACAGGTCGTTGACTATCGACACTAACGGCGCGCCCGACCGCGTGGACCGCGACCGTGCCGGACGTCACTCCGCGTCGCTGTGGATGTCGATCCGCCACTGCGTCAGCCGGTGGGCCAGGCGGGCGTTCTGCCCCTCCTTGCCGATCGCCAACGAGAGCTGGTAATCGGGGACCACGACGCGCGCAGCCCTCGTCTCGGCGTCCGCGACGGTCACGGAGATGACCTTCGCCGGAGAGAGCGCGTTACCCACGAACACCGTGGGGTCCTCGTCGAAGTCGACGATGTCGATCTTCTCTCCGTTGAGTTCCGCCATCACCGCCCGGACCCGGGCGCCGTTCGGCCCGATGCAGGCGCCCTTGGCGTTGAGGCCCGACACCGTCGTCTCCACGGCGATCTTGGTCCGATGTCCGGCCTCGCGGGCGATCGCCGAGATCCGGACGGATCCGTCACCGATCTCCGGTACCTCCAGGGCGAAGAGTCCACGGACGAGATCGGGGTGGGTTCGCGACAGGGAGACGGAGGCACCGTGCGGCCCCTTGTGCACCCCCACGACGTGGCACTTGATGCGGTCGCCGTGCTGGTAGGTCTCGCCCGGGACCTGCTCGGCCGGTGCGATGGTGCCCTCGGTACCGCCGTTCTCGGGCCCGATGTGCACGACGACGATCCCCCGCGCGTTCGCACGGGAATCCGACTGGATGACCCCGCTGACCACCTCGCCCTCACGGGCGACCAGGTCGCCGTAGATCCGCTCGGTCTCGGCCTCGCGCAGGCGTTGCAGGATGATCTGCCGGGCCGTCGCCGCGGCCACCCGGCCGAAATCGGACGGGGTGGCGTCGAACTCGCCGATCCGATTGCCCTCGTCGTCGACCTCGGCCGCCATGACCGCGACGGTCCCGGCCTTCCGGTCGAGTTGGATCCGCGCGACGCGGTGCGCGTCATCGGTGCGCTTGTACGCGGTGAGCAGTGCGTTCTCCAGCGTCCGCACCAGGTCGTCCAGCGGGATCTCCCGCTCCTGGGACAACATGTTCAGCGCCGCCATGTCGATGTTCAACTGTCTTCTCCTTCTCGCACGCCACGTCCGGGGTCCGCGGGCTCCGACAGGAGGGCGAGTTCGTCCTCCGGAGCGGGCCGGAACTCGACCCGGATCACAGCGCGTGCCACGTCGTCCAACGGTACCGAGTCCACACGCATCCCACGACCCGACCTGCGGACCAGACGTACGGTCCCCGTCTCCTCGTCGAGGTCTCCGATCCGCCCGCGGGCGGGGTCGGTGACACCGTCGACGTAACTCACGTCGACCTGACGTCCGCGCGCCCGCCTCCAGTGCCTGGGTGCCTCGAGCGGGGCGTCCACGCCGCGGCTCGTCACCTCGAACGTCACGGCCCGGTCGGGCCCACCCCACTGTTCGGCGAGGTCGTCGAGGTCGGTGGACAGCGTCGCGAGATCGTCCAGTGTGACACCGGAGTCGCCGTCGACGACCACGGTCACGTGCCAGTCGGCGGCCCGTGAATCCTCCCGGATCTCCTCGAGTTCGAGTCCACGGTCGGCGACCGCTCTACGGATATGGGCCCTGTCGGGCTCGGGGACGATCACGTTGCTCCTGGCGTCGCTGCTGGTGGGTGCCGATCCGGATTGCGGACGGGCCGGATCACTGTACCGCCCCCGGTCCGGCGTCCGACGGGCCCTGGCAGGATGTCGGGGTGCCCGTTTCCTCCACCACCCCCGTGTCGCGCCGACGGTTCGTCGCGGTGACGGCGGTCGCCACCGGAGTGGCGGCCACCGGTGGTTGCGCCCTGCCCCTGGTCGACGACGAGCCGGACCCCCTGGTGCCGTTGGCCGCGGCCGCTGCCCGCGACGCCCGCGAGTTCGCCGCCGC
>NZ_JAALEA010000526.1 GCF_014145145.1 Dietzia cercidiphylli | reverse complement strand
CGCCTCGGGCAGCGCGGCCATGCTCGTCTCGACGTCCCGGCCGATGTTGGCCCGGTTGTGCGCGTCCGTCACCGACAGGCAGTACTGGAATCGCCTCACCCCGGCGTCGGCGGCGCGCCGCACGTGGCCGGGCGTGGCCACCCAGACCCAGCAGCGGTCCCGCTCGGCCTCGTCCAGGGCGCCGATCACGTCGAGCGTGTCGGCGAGCGCCGGGACCAGGTCCGGCCTGGCCATCGACCCCACCTCGAGTTCGGGGACGCCGGACCGGAGCAACGTGCGGACGAGCTCCACCTTGCCGGCGGTACCCAGTCGCCCCTCCGTCAGCTGGAGTCCGTCCCTCAGGGCGACGTCGCGCACTGCCACGTCTCCGTTGGACCGCGTGTTCATGGGGGTGTCCTTCCGCATCCGGGACCGCCGTGTGGTGCGGTGTGCCGGGTCCCATGGCGGCCTGGGAGATCCTGGCGATGACGGTACCCGCGGGTGCGGCCGGAGGCGTCACGGCCGGGGTATGACGGCCGGGGTATGACGGCCGGGACATCCCTGACAGCGAAGGGCCCCGCGCCGTGAACGGTCGCGGGGCCCTCCTGCCGGGGGATCAACTCACTGGGAGTCGGTGCCCGCCTCGAGGAGCTTGGAGATCGCCGAGGGGTCGACCGGGATGCCGGGTCCGGTCGTGGTGGACACGGTGATCTTCTGCAGGTAGCGGCCCTTGGAGGAGGACGGCTTGAGACGCATGACCTCGTCGATCGCGGCCTGGTAGTTCTCCGTGAGCTGCTCGGTGGAGAACGACGCCTTGCCCACGATGAAGTGCAGGTTGTTGGCCTTGTCGGTGCGGAAGGTGACCTTGCCGCCCTTGATGTCGCTGACGGCCTTGGTCACGTCCATGGTGACGGTGCCCGTCTTGGGGTTCGGCATGAGGCCACGCGGGCCGAGCACGCGGGCCACACGGCCGACCTTGGCCATCTGGTCCGGCGTGGCGATCGCGGCGTCGAAGTCGAGCCAGCCGCCCTGGATCCGCTCGATGAGGTCGTCGGAGCCCACGACGTCGGCGCCGGCGGCCTCGGCCTCGGTGGCCTTCTCGCCCGCGGCGAAGACGATGACGCGGGCGGTCTTACCGGTACCGTTGGGAAGATTCACGGTGCCGCGGACCATCTGGTCCGCCTTGCGGGAGTCGACGCCAAGTCGCATGGCGACCTCGACGGTGGCGTCCATCTTCGTCGAGGAGGTGTCCTTGGCCAGTGCCAGGGCATCCAGAGGCGAGTACAGCTTGGTGCGGTCGACCTTGTCAGCTGCGGCCTTGTAGGCCTTGCTGTTCTTGCTCATGAGAGTTCCATTCCTGCCGCGTGTTCTCTGCGACGGTCGGGTGTGGTGCGGGCCTGAGCTGCCCTCCCACGGTGATGTGTGGTGGTGGAGGTCAGGCCTCGACCGTGATGCCCATGGAGCGGGCGGTGCCGGCGATGATCTTCGCGGCCTGGTCGACGTCGTTGGCGTTGAGGTCCTCCATCTTGGTCTGCGCGATCTCGCGGACCTGGTCCATGGAGACCTTGCCGACCTTGGCGGAGTGCGGGGTGCCCGAACCCTTCTGCAGGCCGGCGGCCTTGAGCAGGAGCTTGGCGGCCGGCGGCGTCTTGAGCTTGAAGTCGAAAGAACGGTCCTCGTAGACCGTGATCTCGACCGGCACGACGTTCCCGCGCTGGTTCTCGGTGGCTGCGTTGTAGGCCTTGCAGAACTCCATGATGTTGACACCATGGGCACCCAGAGCCGGGCCGACCGGCGGTGCCGGGTTGGCTGCGCCGGCGTTGATCTGGAGCTTGATCAGCCCTGAGACCTTCTTCTTCTTCGGAGGCATCGTCTTCCTGATTCTTCGACTGGATCTCGGCTCCACGCTGTACACGTGGGAGGCCGACTGTCGTGTGCGCCGCTCCCCTCAGGCCCGCCCGTCGGGCAGGGCATGCGGGGGCGCAGGCACAACCTTGGAGAGTCTACGTGCAATCGACGTGCAACGGCTAATCCGATCCGGCGCACCGTGGCGCGATCCCCGAAACGACGGGACCCGCCGCGCGCGGTGTGCGCGGGGCGGGCCGTCGGGGTGATCGCGCTGGTCAGTCGATCTTCTCCACCTGGGAGAATCCGAGCTCCACCGGGGTCTCGCGACCGAAGATGGACACGAGCACCTTGAGCTTCTGCGAGGTCGGATCGACCTCGGAGATGCTGGCGGGCAGGGTGGCGAACGGGCCGTCCATGACGGTGACCGACTCGCCGACCGTGAACTCCACCTCGACGGTCTGCGGGACCAGTCCACCGTCGGCCTCGCCACCGGGGGTGGCGGCCTTCTTCTCCGGCTTGGGGGCCAGGAACTTGGCCACGTCGCTCAGCGAGAGCGGGGTGGGCGCACCGGCCGCACCGCCGGTCGCGCTGACGAACCCGGTCACGCCGGGGGTGTTGCGGACGACACCCCATGACTCGTCGTCGAGGTCCATACGCACCAGGACGTAGCCGGGCAGGACCTTGCGGTTGGCGACCTTCTTCTGGCCGTTCTTGACCTCGGTGTACTCCTCGATGGGGACCTCGACCTGATAGATCTTGTCCTCCGCGCCGAGGGTGACCGCGCGGGTCTCGAGATTGGCCTTGACCTTGTTCTCGTACCCGGCGTACGAGTGGACGACGAACCAGTCGCCGGGGAGCTTGCGCAGCTGGCGCTTGAAGGCGATGACGGGATCGATCGCGGGCGCCGCCTCCTCGGCGGGGGCCTCTGCCGACTCGGATCCCTCCGCGACGTCGGCCTCATCGGTGACGTCGGCGACCTCGTCGGCGTCCTCATCGGTGCCGGCGACCGCGTCGATGGCATCCGCCACGGCCTCGGCGGTCGGCGGGACCGCGACGTCGGAGGGGTCCGCGGAGGTGTCACCGAGCACCGCATCCGCCGCGGTCTCGGCCTGCTCGGCGGCAGCCGGGCTCTGCTCGACGTCCTCGGATTCGGGGCTCTGCTCGATGTCGCTCACTGAAATTGCGGTCCTCTCGAAGTTCGGCGGTCCGGATCTCGTCCCGGACCTCCAGCGGCGGGTGTCAGCGGTCGAAGACGAGCTCGACGAGCTTGCCCGCGCCGAAGTCGACGCCGGAGACCAGCGCGGTCATGAAGATCAGGAACAGGAACACCACGATGGTGTAAGTGACCATCTGGTTGCGCGTGGGCCAGATGACCTTACGCAGCTCCTCGATGACCTGCCCGATGTACTGGAACGGATTCGCGCGGTTGGCCCGCGTGTCCTCCGTGGTGTCCGCATCGGTGCGGACCCGATTGGCGACGGTGGTGTCGCTCCGGCCGGCTTTGCCTGTCGGAACAGCAGAGCCCGTCGGAACAGCGGCACCGGTGGTACCGGCCGCGCCGTCGGAACCGCGCGCGCCGCTGGTGTCGTCGTCGCGATCCTGACTCACGCGTTACCTCCGGGTCGACTGTGGCTGGCGGGAAGGGCAGGGGCGACAGGACTTGAACCTGCAACCTGCGGTTTTGGAGACCGCTGCTCTGCCAATTGAGCTACGCCCCTTCGGCCGGTCTCCCGACCACCCGTGCCGTC
>NZ_JAALEA010000525.1 GCF_014145145.1 Dietzia cercidiphylli | reverse complement strand
CGGCCCCGGCACACCGCTCTCCGATCCCGCACCGGCCTGTGCCGCGCCGCCCAGCCCCGCGGTCGCGAGCATCGCGGGCCGGACGCGGTCGGGGTCCAGTCCTGCGGTGGCGTGGTACAGCGCGAGCCAGTCGTCGTCGGGGGAGTCGGCCAACACCACCTCGGGGCGGGCATCGGCGGGGACCGTGGCGTCCACGCGGGCCAACAACTCGCGGCTGTCGGCAGTGCACAGCAGCAGTTCCCGGTCCGCGTTCACCCGTGCGGGATCCACCGGCACCCCGTCGAGAATCATCCGGTCCGCCCGGACCAACCGGTCCACGGCCACCAGGCGCAGCGGCAGGCTGCGGGCGGCGTACCAGTCGCGGACCCCGTCGAGCTCCGCGCAACTGGCCCACGGCAACACCGGGACCGCCGAGTTCCCGCGGTAGGACCAGTCGTCCCCGGCGCGGCAGAACCAGCCGTCCACCAGCTCGAACTCGGTACCCGGCCACGCCAACGCGCCCGCGTACTCGTGGGCCCGGACGTCGCGGGCGCGGACCGGGCGGGGCGGCAACACCTTGAGGACGGCGATGTCGGAGTCCGGGATCCGCTCCTCCTCGCCCGACTCCCGGCGCACCACCAGTTCGGGATCCAGCGCGATCACGTGCCCGATGACGTCGGTGTAGAGGTGCGAACTCTGCCCGGCCTCCAGATGACGACGCACCACCACGCGCATCCCCGTCTCCACGCGTCTGCCGGCGTTCCACCGGGACCGGTCCGCCAGACCCCGGTCCTGCTCAGCCATGGAGGTCGGTGGCCTCGTCGTCGTCGTCATCCTCGTCGGCGAACGGATCGGGATCGGTGGTCGGGTCCCAGCTCAACCCGGGGACGCCCCAGCCGGCGTCGCGGATGTGTCTCTTGGCGGCCTTGCGGTTCCGGCCGATGAGTCCGTCCGTGTAGAGGACGCCGTCGAGGTGGCCCACCTCGTGCTGCAGGCACCGCGCGAACAGGCCGTAGCCCTCCACCGAGACCGGCTCGCCGTTCTCGTCGGTGCCGGTGACCCGGGCCCACCAGGCGCGCCCGCGCGGGAAGTTCACGCCGGGGACGGACAGACACCCCTCGAGATCCTCCTCCGGGTCCGGCATGGTCTCCGGGATCTCGGAGGTCTCGAGCACCGGGTTGATCACGCAGCCACGGCGGGTGATCCAGCCGCCACGGGCCTCGACGTCCTCGCGTGAGACGCCCTCGCCGTCCTCGGTGTCCAGGTCGGGGCAGTCGTAGACGAATACCCGCTTGCGTACGCCCACCTGATTGGCGGCCAGCCCCACGCCGTTGGCGGCGTCCATGGTCTCGTAGAGGTCGCGGACGAGGTCGCGGATCTCCTCCGGGGACCCGGTGACGGGCTCGGTGGGGGCGTGGAGGGCGGGATCGCCGAGGATGACGATGGGCAGGACGGCCATGGCAGTCGATCCTAGTGCGCACCTGGCAGGGTGTCGGATCCGTGTGGTTCACTACGGGGGAATCACAACGGTGTGATCCGCACACCCGCACCGGGCGAGCGGCCGCCACACACCGACACCACAGGAGGTGCGCGCATGGGTCGATCAGCTACTGCGGCACGCGGGCCGCAGCTCGAGGGCGGGACGCAGCCCGCGGCCGAGCTACACGCCGCCGACCCCGTCCTCTCCGACCGGGACCAGGCCATGCTCGAGTTCGAGCGGCAGTGGTGGAAGTTCGCAGGCTCCAAGGAGGAGGCGATCCGGCAGAAGTTCGAGATGTCCGGCACGCGCTACTTCCAGATCCTCAACGACCTCATCGACCGCCCCGAGGCGCTGGCCGCGGACCCGCTGCTCGTCAAGCGGCTGCGGCGCATGCGGAGCAGCCGTCAGAAGGCACGCGCGGCGCGCAACCTGGGAATGCGACTCGACTGACCTACACTCACCGGCGTGAGCTCCCAGCCCGAAACCTCGCAGTACGATCCCTACGGCCCGGGCGCGCCCGCTGGCGATACCGGGGTCGGTCCCGATCCGGATGAACCGACCGGCCCTCCCTACCGGGCCATCGCGATGGTCCTCCTCGCCGCAGTGGTCCTGGCGATCGGCATCGGGCTCGTCCAACTGTTCGGGGGTGACGACGAGACCCCGACCGCCACCGATCAGGGCACCACGCAGGTCGAACAGCCCGAGCAGGGCCAGGCCGTCGACCCGGGACAACCCGGGGACGCGCCCGCCGGCCAGGACCCGCAGGGTGCCCCCGAGGGTGAGGCGGTGCCCGGCCAGCCCGCCGAGCCCGCCTC
>NZ_JAALEA010000524.1 GCF_014145145.1 Dietzia cercidiphylli | reverse complement strand
TCCCGAGTCGCGGCCGTGGGGTGCTGGTCGGCGCCGGTTCTGGCTGCTTTTCCTCGGGATAACGACATCGTCCCTACGCTTGCTCGCCTCTATCGGTTTCTATCTGGAGGTGAGCGGGAGATGAGTGTTCTCCTGGACGATCTGGTCGTGAAAGCGGATGCCGCGATCACTGCGCAGGGCTCGGCGCCCTCGACGCTGATGCAGTACCGGTGGGCCTGGTCCCAGTTCAAGTCGTTCTGCGCTGAGCGCAGTGCTGACGAGGCAGTCGTGTCGGAGGACGCCGTGACTGCGTTTGTGCAGTTCGTGGCCGCCGAACACCGCGAGGGACGCTACAAGCCGTGGAAGGCCAAGCTGCTGCGCAAAGCGGCCTTGGTGCTGTGGGAGGTGGCCACCACCGGTTCCTACCAGTGGCGGCTCTCCCGGCAAACGCATCCCAACGATGCGCTGGACGCGACGTTCCGGCCGGTTCAGGAGCAGTTCGAGGCCTGGCTGACCGATCAAGGACTGGCCACGACCACCCAAGATCTGTACGCGACGGTCTCACGCACGGTGCTGGCGCGGTTGCCTCAAGACGGTGTCCAGGAAATCGGCGCTCTGTCACCTGCAGACCTGGCGGCTGCAGTGGTCTTTCTCGGCGAGCGCTACCGCCCCGGGAGTATGCGCACCGCGCTATCCGCGATACGCGTATTGTGCCGCTTTCTCGAGGACACCGGACTGCGGCCGGGGCTGTCACGGGCGGTTCCGGGGCACTCGGCAAGACGCACCAACCCGGTCGGTGTGCTGAGCCCGAGCGACGTGGACAAGCTGGTGGACTCTATCGATCCGACCACACCAGCCAGGCGGCGGGACCGGGCGATGCTGCTGCTGGCGGCCAGGACCGGACTGCGTCCAGTCGACATCGTGAACCTACGGTTGAGCGATATCGACTGGGCACGGGCACAGATCACGCTGACCCAGCACAAGACGGGCTCGATGCTGACGTTGCCGCTGCTGGCGGACGTGGGGGAAGCGATCGCCGACTACCTGCTGCACGGAAGACCCACAGGCGCCACCAGCGATCACGTGTTCCTGCGGTCTCAAGCACCGTTCAACGCCCTGGCCACCTCGTCGGGATTATATTTCGTGGCTTCCCGGGCCTTCACCCGTACCGGCACGAGCGCCTCGAACGGTACAGGCCGCGGATTCCGGGTCTTACGGGCCTCGCTGGCCACCCGCATGCTGGCAGACGGGACGGTGCTACCGGTGATCACCGAGGCCCTGGGCCACCGCTCGATCGACTCGGCCAAACACTATCTGGCCGGGGACGAACAGCACATGCGCCAGTGCTGCCTCGATTTCGCCGGCATCGCACCACGTGGGGCGCGGTCATGAACGGCCTCGTCAGCGGCCTGGCCGCCCACATCCAAAGCCTGCTGGAGCTCAAGCACGCGATGGGATTTCCCTACGACACATCCGAACGGCACCTGCGCGGCTTCGACAAGCTGTGCGCCCGAGACTATCCCGACCAGGCCGTGCTGACCCGCCAGATGGCGATGTCCTGGGCGGCCGCCCGGACTGGCGAGCACGTCAACGGACAGATGCGCAGAATCACCCCGGTCCGGCAACTGGCCAAGCACATGAACGACATAGGCGTAGAGGCGTACGTCATCCCGACCGGCATCCCCGGACGGCAGGTCCGCTACCGGCCCCACCTGTTCACCCACGACCAACTGCGCGCCTTCTTCGATGCCGCCGACGCCATCCGCCCGTGCCTGTTCGGCGGGCCCAGGCATCTGGTCATCCCGGTGCTGTTTCGGATGATGTACTGCCTGGGCCTGCGTCCCGGGGAGGCCAGAAAGCTGCACCGCAACGACGTGGATCTGACCTCGGGCGCTGTGTGGATCCGCGAATCCAAGGGCCACAAAGACCGGATCGTGTTCATGTCCTCTGACCTGCACCAGTGCTGCCGGAGCTACGACGCCACCATCAGCGCCCTTCATCCCGAGCGGATCGCCTTCTTCCCCAACCACACCGGGGCTGCTTACAGTCACGGCACCGTCAACGGCTGGTTCCGCGAGCTGACCGCAGCCGCCGACCCGCCGATCGCGGCCGGCCCGGGCCCGGCGGCACGGCCCTACGACCTGCGCCACGCCCACGTGGTCGAGAACATCAACCGATGGTCCCGCGCCGGGGAAGATCCGCTGGCGCGCCTGCCCTACCTCGGCCTGCACCTGGGACACACCAACCCGGAAGACACCTGGTACTACTTCCACCTGGCCGCCGATTTCCACCCCGACCTGCGCCGACTGGCCAACGCCGGCCTCGAGACCGTCCTGCCGGAGGCCTGCCATGGACTCCGATGACTTCTATCGCCTCATCCGGACCTGGCTGACGATCCACCTGCCGCGGGCGCGCAGACTCAGCCCGCACACCATCCGTTCCTACAAGGCAGCTCTGAACGCCCTACTGGACTATTTGCGCCAAACCCGGGGCCTGCAGCTGGACGAGGTCAGCTTCGCGGCGCTCGACCACGCCACCGCGAGCGGATTCAGCATCTGGCTGCTCGAGACCCGGAATCTGGCGCCGTCGTCGGTGAACCAACGCCTGGCCGCGATCAAGTCCTTCCTGGCCTACTGTGCCGGCGAGGACCCCGCCCTGGTCGCGGTCTGGCTCGACGTCAAACGCATCCGCCCGGTACGGGCCCCGGCCCGCGCCCCCGACGCCTTGGAGGTCGCGGCGGTCGAAGCGTTGATTCGGGCCCCAGGCCAGGACACACTCCGCGGGCTTCGAGACACCATGATCATCCTGCTGCTGTTCGACACCGCCGCCCGCATCCAGGAACTGCTCGACTTGACTCCCGCGGACATCGATACCACCGCTGGCCGGGGACGAGTGACCCTGATCGGCAAGGGCCGCAAGACCAGGACAGTGCCCATCATGGACACCACCGGCGGCCACCTCGACCAATACCTGGCCGCCTTTCACCCCGGAACCCCCGATCCCGCGACGCCGTTCTTCTTCACCACCCGCGCAGGGCAACGGCACTGGATGAGTCAGGACAACATCTCGTACCTGCTCAGAAAGCACGCCGTCACCGCACGGCAGCACTGCCCGGACATCCCCGAGCGGATCCATGCCCACCAGCTACGGCATGCCCGCGCGATGCAGATGCTGCGGGCCGACGTACCGCTGCCGCACATAAAGGAGTTCCTCGGCCACGCAAACCTCGCCACCACCAGCATCTACGCCACCGCCGACAACCAGATGGTCCGCGACGCCATCCAGCACGCCGCCAGCAGCACACCCGACCCCGCCGCACTCTGGAAAGGAGACGACGACCTCCTCCTGCAACTGGCCGGCCTCAAATGATTATCCCGAGGAATTACCACCCGAACCCGCGCCGACCAGCACCCCACGGCCGCGACTCGGGA
>NZ_JAALEA010000523.1 GCF_014145145.1 Dietzia cercidiphylli | reverse complement strand
CTGGGGCTGGGCTCGGCGCGCGCGGTGGTGCACGACCTGGGGCCGGTGCTCGACGCCGCAGACCGCACCCACGCCACGCGGCTGGCGGTGGTGCGCGGTGAGCTCGACACCGAACCCAGCCGGATCGGCGAATGCCGCACCTGCCCCTGGTGGGAGGGCTGGGACGATCGGGACGGGCCCGTCGAGGGCTGCCGTGACCGGCTCGTCGTGGCCGATGACGTCAGTCTCGTCGTCGGCGGCGGACAGGTCGGGTCGCTGAGGGCCCGGGGGATCCGGACGGTCGCGGAGTTGGCGGAGGCCGGACCGGACCGGCCCACGGACTGGAACGGCGAGCCGTTCTCGGACGCGGTCCTGCGGGCGAGGGCACACCGCGACGGTGAGGTGGTGGTTCCCAAGGTGGCGCGGCCGAGCATTCCGCGTGCGGATATCGAGGTGGACGTCGACCTGGAGAGTCACCTCGACGACGGCGCCTATCTGTGGGGGACCCTGCTCACGCTGAGGGACGGGCGGCCCCTGGAGGCCGAGGGCTACAGGCCGTTCGCCACCTGGGCGCGGTTGCCGGATCCGGACGAGGGGCGGTCGTTCGCGGAGTTCTGGCGCTGGCTCACCGGCATCCGCGACCGGGCGGCCGGGCAGGGGCGGTCGTTCCGGGCCTACTGCTATTCACGGTCCGCGGAGAACGGGTGGCTGCTCTCGTCGGCCGGCAGGTTCGGCCCGGCGGGCACCGTCGCCGTCATCAAGGGGGTCCCCTCGGTCGCCGAGGTCCGGCGCTTCATCTCCTCCCCGCTCTGGGTGGACGTCCACGAGGCGGTCACCACCCAGCTCGTCTCCACCTCGGGCCTCGGGCTGAAGGTGGTCGCCCCGGCCGCCGGGTTCGCGTGGCGAGATCCCGAGGCCTGCGGCGAGGCCTCGCTCGGGTGGTACCGCGACGCGCAGGCGGCGCGGGGCGTCGAGCGGGATGCCGGCCGGAACCGCATCCTCACCTACAACGAGGACGACGTCCGGGCCACTCGCGCTGTGCGGGAGTGGATCTCCCGCTCGAGCTGGGGCGGCCACCAGCTCTGAACGTATGTCTACTTCGGCGTTGGACCCCTCATGCGCGGGCATTCTCCCGGTGGTCGCGCGGGGTGTTCACGGCGGAATGATAAGAATTGTTAAGTATCGCCGAAGTGTCGGCGTTTCTCCAGAAAGGAATACTGACTTATGACGAGGCACATCCGCGCCGCCGCGGCCCTTGGCGTCTCCGCGCTCGCCCTGTCCGGTGGAGTGGGGCTGGCGCACGCTCAGTCCTCCGCCCTCGGCTCGGCCGAGGAGGAAACGGGGGTCGTCGACCCCGGACTGATCGACACCTCGGGCTCCGCGCTGCTCGGCGAGCCGACTTTCGGCAGCCTCGCCCCGGTCGTGTCGCAGGGCGTGGGCTCGGTCAACGAGGCAACGGGTTCCGACGCAGTGAGTCCCGCGCCGGGTACCGGGTCGGTGGACACCACCGGTTCCGTCTTCGGTGAGCCCACCTCGGGGTCGCTGACGCCGGCCGTGGCGTCGGTGGGCGGCGCACTGGGCTCCGGTGAGGGTCCGGCGATCGTCATCGGCTCCGATGGCGGTACGGATTCGCTCGGAGGATCCGGTTCGCTCGGGCCGGTGCTGCTCGTCGGCGGTTCCGCCGCCGTCATCGGTGCGGGCATCTACTTCGCGCCGCAGATCGAGCAGGCGTTGGCGGGCGCGGGCATAGCGCTCCCGCCTTTGCCCCGGGCCTGATCGCCTGATCGTCGGCACCTAGTCAGTCAGGCACCACCGCGCGCCGAGCGGGGCTCGCTCCTCAGATTGATGGGGGACCCGCTCGGCGCTCGCAACAGTTCGTGGGGCGAGTCCGAGGCTTGGGTTTTCCCCGCTCCTCCGGTAGTAGCCCTGAGCTCAGTAGTAGCCCTCAGTTCCGTCAGGGCGACTCAAGCGCTGCAAATCCTCGCGCCATAGACGATGGTCACTTCAGGTCATGCATCTGCCGCCCAAGCGGTTATGAGAACACACCCTAACTAATTTTTAATTAAGTTCACGCCGTTCAATGCCTGAAAAGACGGTTAGAGTGTGGCGAGTACGGTCGGGACCGGTCCGCGTAACACTGTTCCGACACCGTCAAGCCCCCCCCGGGGTGGTCCGGCCACGAGCCTCCGCGCCTGGGAGCACTTTCCACACGAGGAGACACAATGACGTTCACCCCCCGCAAGGCCGCTGCCGTCGCCGCCGCCGCTGCTCTGGCCATCTCGGGCGCTACTGGTGTCGCCAACGCACAGTCACTGGGTTCAGGCGAGGATTCGACGGGCTCGGGTGGCACGGGTTCGCTAGCCGCCTACGGCCTTTCCCCCGATTCGGGTTCGCTGCTGCAGCCTGTCGACGCGACCGGTAACGGCTCCCTCGACACCGAGGGGTCCCTCATCGGCGAGCCGACCACTGGCTCGCTGGCGGGTTCGCTTTCCGAGGCCATTGCCTCGTCTGGTGTCAATTCCCTTAGCCCTGCTACCGGCACTGGCTCCGTCGACACCACGGGTTCCGCGTCCATCGGGGAGCCCACCACCGGCTCACTGGCCCCGATCTATGCCCCCGTCGCGGGCTCGCTCGGAATTGACCAGGGGATTACCACGGTCCTGGGTTCGGTCGAGGGCTCCGTCGGGAGCACGGCCGGGTCGCTCCCCGGCGGGTCCCTCGGTGCCGGGTCCCTGCCGGGCACGGGCTCGCTCGTCCCCGTGACCCTCGGTCTCGGCTCGGTCGCCGCTGTCGGTGCGGGCATCTACTTCCTCCCAGAGATCCACGCGTCGCTCACCGCCGCCGGTATCGCCCTGCCCCCGCTGCCGCCGCTGCCGTGGGCCCCGGCCCCCGCCGCCGCACCGG
>NZ_JAALEA010000522.1 GCF_014145145.1 Dietzia cercidiphylli | reverse complement strand
CGACGGCGCCGTGGCCACCGCGATCGCCACCCGCCCCAGCTTCCTGGCCCGACTCCGCGCAGCCGGGTGGGCGGCGATCTCGGCCGAGCAGGTCGGCGCCGCGCGCGCCGCCCTCGACGCGACGGTGCGGTACACGCAGGAGCGCAGGCAGTTCGGCCGGACCATCGGCTCGTTCCAGGCCCTCAAGCACCGCATGGCCGACATGTACGTCAGGGCCGAGACCGCGGCGTCGCTGTCCTACTCGGCCGCGGCGATGGTCGCCGCGGCGCAGTCCCCCGGTGACGGGCCCGACTCCGACGACGCCGCCTACGCCGCCGAGATCGAGGCCGCCGCGGCCAAGGTGTACTGCTCCGAGGCTTTGCAGTGGATCACCGGCGAGGCCATCCAGCTCCACGGCGGGGTCGGGATCACGTGGGAGTACGACGTTCACCTGTACTTCAAGCGGGCCCACGGCACCGCTCAACTGCTCGGCCAACCCCACGAGATCCTGGCGGCGCTCGAGGTGGCCGCGGGCCTCTAGAATCACCTGCATGAGCCCCTTCCCCGAGCACGGACGGACCAACGACCAACGACTCGCCGAGGACCTGGCCGCACAGGCCGGACGGCTGCTCACCGACCTGAGGGTCTCCCGTGTCGCTCCGGAGGAACTCGGCGACTTCGCCGAGGGGGAGGCCCGCGCCGTGATCCTGGACCGGCTCGCGGTGGCCCGCCCCGACGACCTCGTGTTCGGCGAATGGAACCCGGACTCCCGGGCCCGCCTCGAGGCGGACCGCGTGTGGATGATCGACCCGCTGGACGGCGTCAGCTCGTACCGCACCGAGGGCCGCCCCGACTGGGCGGTGCACGTGGCCCTGTGGGAACGCGGCCCCGACGGCACCGGCGGGATCACCGCCTGCGCGATCGCCATGCCCGCGTACGGGCGGGTGATCACCGGCCGTGGTGCCACCACCTATCAGCCGATCTCCATCATCCGCGGGCCGCGCCCCGGCCCGCTGGTCCCGCCGCGTGAGGACGACCGCCTGCGCATCGCCGTCTCGGAGGCCGATCCCCCGGCGTTCGCGGAAGAACTCGCCGAGACCCTCGGCGCCTCCCTCACCCGCCTCGGCTCGGGCGGGGGCAAGACCGCCACC
This sequence comes from Dietzia cercidiphylli, assembly GCF_014145145.1. Lineage (GTDB taxonomy): Bacteria > Actinomycetota > Actinomycetes > Mycobacteriales > Mycobacteriaceae > Dietzia > Dietzia natronolimnaea. The sequence goes on along the minus strand of NZ_JAALEA010000522.1, from coordinate 11,662 downwards.
GTGGTGGAGGACGAGTGCGACGCCTACATCCACACCAGCGGCCACCACCAGTGGGATTCCGCCGCCACGTACGGGGTGGTACGCCAGCGCGGACTGCACGCCAGCCGACTCGACGGCTCCGAGCTGGTCTACAACGTCGAGGAGAACGAGTTCCCCGACCTGCTCGTGTGCAAGGAGGACGTCGCCGACCGCATCATCGAGGCGGCGCGGGCGTACCTCTGACCTGGGTACCTCTAGTCCAGTACCTCTAGCCCTCCAGGCCCCGGTAGCCGTCGAACCGCTCGGCGACCTGCTCCTCGCTCAACCCGTAGTCGGCGAGCGTGTAGCGGTGGGCGGGCGCCCGCTCGCCGGACAGACTCCTGGCGTTCTCCGTCTCGACCGCCTCCCGCACTCCCTCGTCGAGCTCGGTACCGATCGCGGAGTACACCCGCTCGACCACTCCCGCCGGGTCCTCGATGAGCTCCCGGTGGTTGACGTCCACGAACGTCGCCCGCGAGCCCGGGTCGGCCTCGTGCCGGGCGCGGACCGCGTCGAACTCGGACACGCCCCGCGCCCACAGGTCGAGCTGCGAGGACCCGATGTACTCCGGGGTGAACCGGGTCGACCAGTCCGCGGCGGTCCGGTGCGCCAGCGAGAACATGGACGCCATCGACTTCCGCGGATCGCGGTGCGTCTGCACCACCACGGCGTCGGGGTACACCTCGAGCAGCGCGTCGAGCGCGAACAGGTGGCTGGGGTTCTTGAGGACCCACCGCCGCCCGGGGGCGTCCGCCCCGATCAGCTGGAGGTTGCGCTTGTGCCGCCGGTACGCGGGCACCCAGTCCACACCCTCGAGCCAGCGCGAGTATCCGTCGAGCCTGGCCAGGCACTCGTACGAGGCGGCCGTCGCAGATTGCCGGAGCAGCTGCCAGCACTCCTCCAGGTCGTCGGCGGAGATGTAGTGCACCCCTCCGTAGTCGGGGTTCTCCGACATGAACCCCGCGTACAGGTCGCGCAGGCCGCGGTAGGTGGGGTCGTCCTCCCACTGCTCCCTCGGCGGCCGCGGCTTGGGCACCTCCGTGAGCCACAGTTCCAGCCCCTGGTTGGCGGGGTCGGCTCCGAGGAGCCGGTGCAGCGCCGTGGTCCCGGTGCGGGGAAGCCCGGTGACGACGACGGGCCGCTCGATCTCGACGTCCGCCTGGGCCGGGTCCGCGGAGAAGCCCGCCTGTGAGACGAGCCGCGCCACCATCGCGCCCTTGAGCACGGAGCGCCAGTACTTGCTCCCCGCCGGGGTGAGGCCCGCGTCGGAGTGCAGGGAGTCCAGCAGCACGCCCAGCGCCTCGCGGTGGCGGTCCTCGCCGTCGCCGAAGTCCTCCAACCCGATCGCCCGCGAGGCGCTTGCGTGCAGGTCCTCGACGGTGCCGACGTGCACCCGCTCCGTGTCGCTCACGGCCGACCCGGTCATGACAGCCCCCTCCGCGCGAACGCGTCCTGCCGCGCGGCGATCCGCTCGCGCCACTGCTCGGCGGTCACCCGCTGGTCGTCGTACCCGGGTACCTCGTCGGCGAGCCGGTCGAACGGCACCACCTTCACCGAGGGGCCGAGCTCCGGCGTGACGGGCTCGCTCACCCGCTGCCAGCGGAACTGCATGATGCCCTCGCGGTGGCCCAGGGTCTCGATCCAGTTGGCCAGACCGGGATCGCGGTCGGCCACGACGAGGTGGATCATCCCGTCCGCGCCGACGTGCGCCTGGTCGGCGGTGAGGCTGGTCTGGTGGTGCACGTACTCGAGCGAGGCGTACCACATGCTGCCCAGCTGGAAGCCCTGGTAGGGCGCCCCGGCGACGGGCACCGAGATCACCATGGCCTCGTCCGGACCGAGCTCGAAGACGCCCGCGGAGGAGAACTGCGTGGTGAGCCCACCGGGGGTCTGTCGCGGTTCGTTGAGCGTGTTGCGGACCTGGTCGCCGAAGAACCACTCCGGGAACGCCAGCCACGTCCGCAGCCGCCCGACGAGAGCCTCGGCGAGTTTGGCGTAGAACTTCTCCTGACCGGCGAGTGTCACCGGCTCCGGCGCGGTGCCCACCGTGTCGACCCTGCGCAGGATCGCCGACCCGGCGACCTCACGGCTCCAGTCGGAGTAGACCTCGCGGACGGCGATCATCGAGGTCCCCGGGTGGAGCACCACGTATCCGGCGTCGCCCTCGTCGTCGTCGTACCTCGCCGGCCCCAGTCGGAAGCGATACCGTCCGTCGGCGTCGATCTCCAGCGCGCGGTCGTCGAACGCCGCGTGCGACGCGGCGCGCTCGTCGGCCGAATACGTCCCGGCCATCACCTGGAACGACAGGTCCGCTGTGGTGCCGCGCCGGCCCTCGATGACGTACTCGGCGCCGTCGGTGAGGTTGGCGTAGAAGTACAGCGTGTCCGGGTTGTCCAGGCCCATCTTGGTGTACGGCCCCGTGGCCTGGAACAGCTGCGGGTGACTGCGCCCGCGGTGTTGGCCGGTCTCGATGGCGCCGCGGATCGTCCCGAGCAGGTAGTCGAGCCCCTCCGCGACGTCCGCCTCGGTCCGCACGTGCGGCGCCGACCGGATGATCTCCTCGGCCTCGGCCAGGGCGCGGGCCAGCGGGCCGGTCGCCCCGGCCCCCTCCACCGGGTCCTCCTCCACCGTGCTCTCCCCCACCGTGCTCTCCCCCACAGCGCTCTCCCCCACCGTGCCGCTCACAGCCACGTGTAGGAGTCGGCGGAGGTGATGAAGTTCTCGAGCTCTTCCTGCTCGGGCGTCGGATCCACGACGTCCTCCTCAATACTCAGATAGGCGCCGCGGTAGAACAACAGCGGCCGGACATCCCGCTCAGTCGGTCCGAGGTGGGCGACCCGCCCCAGGACGATCCAGTGATCGCCGCCGTCGAGGACCTGGTCGATCTCGCAGTCCAGCCACGCCATCACGCCGTCGATGACCGGCGAGCCGAGCGGGCTCGGCGACCAGTCGATCGAGGCGAACTTGTCGTCGCCGCGACGGCCGAACGTGGAGGACACGTCCTCCTGCTCCTCGGACAGGATGTTGACGCAGAACCTGCCGGCCGCCTCGATCCCCTTCCACGACCCCGACGTCTTCATCGGGCAGAACAGGACCAGGGGCGGCTCGAGGGAGAGCGCGGAGAAGGACTGGCAGGCGAACCCGACCGGCGCGTCGTCCCTGACCGCCGTGATGACGGTGATCCCGGTACAGAACTGGCCGAGCGCGTCGCGCAGTTCCCGGTTGGAGAAGCTCTGCCCCTCCGGGGGGTGGTCGGTGCTGCTCATCTGAAGTCGGTCCTCCCTGGACTCGGTCGTGCGCGGGCGTCATCGGGCGTCCCGGGCTCAGCTGGTCGACAACCCTGCTGCCCGGGAAACCAGCCTAGGCGTCTACTTGAAGCCGACGGAGAAGTCGTGGCCCCACAGGCTCACGGCGGTGGACTCCCGTGCCACCCAGTCCGAATCGTCGACCTGCACGCCCTCGCAGCCGTACTCGCAGTCGAATCCACCGGGCGTCTTCATGTAGAAGCTCAGCATCTTGTCGTTGACGTGCCGGCCGAGTGAGGCCGACATCCTGACCTTCTTGCGCAGTGCCCGGTCCAGCCCGAGTCCCACGTCGTCGGCCGACGCGACCTCGACCATCAGGTGGATGATCCCCGTGGGGTTGGGGAACGGGGTGAACGCCAGCGAGTGATGGCGGGGGTTGCAGCCGAGGAAACGCAGCCACGCGGGCTCCCCGTCGGCCGGTCGACCGACGATCTCCGGCGGCAGGCTCATCGAGTCACGGAGGGCGAACCCGAGGACGTCCCGGTAGAACTCCAGCGCCGCCGCCTCGTCCGGGGTGGAGAGCACGATGTGGCCCGCCCCCTGGTCGCCGGTGACGAACTCGTGCCCGTAGGGGGTCGGGATGCGGCGGTGCTGCAGAGCGATGGTGTGGTAGATCTCCAGCGTGAACCCGGCCGGGTCCTGACAGGTGATCAGCCCCCGCACCTTCCGGTCCCGCTTCACCTCGTCCGGGGCGTCCTGCCAGGCCACCCCGGCCTCGTCGAGACGTCGCCTGACGTCGTCGAGCTCCGCCTCGTTCGCGCACTCCCAGCCCACCGCGGCGAGCGTGTCCTCCGGCCCGGGGACGATGATCCACCGGTGCGGGTTCTCGTCCATACGGAAGTAGAGCGCATCCGGGTCGTCGCCCTTGCCCTCGACGAACCCGAGCACCTTGGTGCCGTACTCGCGCCAGGCGTCCATGTCGGTGGCGTAGATCCGGACATATCCGAAGTTGCTTATTGCCATGCCAAGTCAGTCCTCTCGATCCGCTAGGGCGGATCAGACCATCGAGTCCGCGACCTTTTCGCCGAACTCGTTCTGTCCGTACATGATGTACGCCTTGGTCGCCTCGTTGGCCGCGTGCACCCGACCGGCGTTGGCATCGCGCCAGAAGCGCTGGATCGGCGAGGTGTCCTCGAGCGCGCGGGCGCCGGAGTTCTGGAACAGCAGCCCGATCGCGTCGATCGAGCGCTGGGTGGCGCGGACCTGGTCCCGACGGGCGCGGGTGCGGATGTCCATACCCGGGACGTCGCCGGCCTTGATCAGGTCCATCTCCTCGCGGACGTTGCGCATGAGCTGCAGCCACGCCGCGTCGATGTCACCCGCGGCCTCGGCGAGCCGGACCTTCGCGAACGGGTCGTCCTTCACCTTGGTGCCGAATGCGGCACGGACCCGCGCGCGCTGGTGCTCGCGGTGCACCTCGTAGCACCCGAACGCCATGCCGACGATCGGGGTGGAGATGGTGGTGGGGTGGATGGTGCCCCACGGCATGCGGTAGATCGGGTTGGTGTTGACCTCCAGCCCCGGGCTGGTCGTGTTGGCCATGTCACCGAAGGACAGCACGCGGTGCGCGGGGATGAGGGCGTCCTTGATCAGGATGTCGTTCGACCCGGTGCCCTTGAGTCCGGCGACGTGCCAGACGTCGAGGATCTCGTACTGGGACTTCTCCACCAGGAAGGTGCAGAAGTCGATCATCTTGCCGTTGCCGTCCAGCACGGGACCGCCCACGAACACCCAGTCGGCGTGGTCGCAGCCCGAGGACCAGGACCACTTGCCGTTGAGGAGGAACCCGTCGTCGGTCTTCGTGGCCGCGCCCATCGGGGCGTACGACGACGAGATGCGGACGGTGGTGTCCGAGCCCCACACGTCCTCCTGCGCCTGCTGCGGGAACAGGGCCAGGTGCCAGTTGTGGATTCCCAGGATGCTGGCGCACCACCCGGTGGACGGGCAGGCCGTCGCGATGGTCATGGCGGCGGTGTAAAAGGCCTCCATGTCCGCCTCGTACCCGCCCCACTGGGCGGGCTGACAGAGCTTGAAGAAGCCGGCCTCGTCGAGCTCCGCGATGTTCTGCGGATGGACCCTGCGCAGGTCCTCGGTCTCCTGCGCACGCTCGGCGAAACCGGGCAGCAGTGCTTTGATCCGGTCGATGACCTCGTGGTTGGCGTGCTCGCTCATGTGATCCCTCTCTGGCTTTTGTGGGCCGCTTGGCCTTAGACTAGAACACGTTACAGTTTTCCACCAGACTGAACCGCCCGGAACTCAGGCTATGGCACCCCGTGCCAGCGCCGACAGGGATTGGTTGTGACCGGCATCCCGATTCTATAACCTGTTCTCATCCGGCTCACGCCCTCAGGAGGATCATCATGACCGCACACGGCTCGGCCCCCGGAGCTGTCCGCGAGATCGACACGGGCGAGACCCGGGATCGTTACGCGCGCGGCTGGCACTGCATCGGCACCGTCAAGGAGTTCAGCGACGGCGCCCCCCACTCCATCCAGGCCTTCGGCACCAAGCTGGTCGTCTGGGCGAACGACGAGGGTGAGATCAACGTCCTCGACGCCTACTGCCGGCACCTCGGCGGCGACCTCTCCGACGGCGAGGTCAAGGACGGCAACATCGCGTGCCCGTTCCACGACTGGCGGTGGGGCGGTGACGGCAAGTGCAAGGGCATCCCCTACGCCAAGCGCGTCCCGCTGCGCGCCAGGACCCGCGCCTGGATCACCAACATCCAGTCCGGCCAGGTCTTCGTCTGGCACGACCACGAGGGCAACCCGCCCCTCGACGAGGACGCGATCCCGGTCATCGCGGAGTACGGCACCGGCGAATGGACCGACTGGGAGTGGAACCGCCTCGTGATCGAGGGCTCCAACTGCATGGAGATCGTCGACAACGTGGTCGACATGGCCCACTTCTACTACATCCACTTCGCGTTCCCCACGTACTTCAAGAACGTCTTCGAGGGTCAGACCGCCACCCAGTACCTCAACACCAAGGGCCGGCCGGACCACGACCCGACGGGCGGCAAGTACGGCGACACCCTGCTCGAGTCCGAGGCGTCCTACTTCGGTCCGGCGTACATGATCAACCCCCTCAAGCAGATGTACGGGGACTTCGAGACCGAAGCGATCCTCATCAACTGCCACTACCCGATCGACCAGAACTCGTTCGTGCTGATGTACGGGCTGTCGGTGAAGAAGCCGGCGGGCTTCGACGACGCGACGGCCGCCAAGATGGCCGCGAAGATCGCCACCTTCTTCGGCGAGGGCTTCCTCCAGGACGTCCGCATCTGGCAGCGCAAGTCGCAGATCGCCAACCCGCTCCTGTGCGAGGAGGACGGTCCCGTCTACCAGCTCCGCCGGTGGTACGAGCAGTTCTACGTGGACCGCGACAAGGTCGAGCCCGAGATGCAGGAGCGGTTCGAGTTCGAGGTCGACACCACCGCCGCCAACCAGTACTGGGAGGGCGAGGTCGCCGAGAACATGCGCAAGCAGGAGGCCGGTGAGGCCGAGATCTCGGACGAGCAGACCCAGTACACCGGCATGGCCGAGGTCGCCGGGGAAGCGAGCGCCTCCCGCGCGGAGAAGTGATGTTCAAGCAACACGACTCGCGGCGCGCGCCCACCTGGGACGAGACCGACCCGGCGCGCGCCGCGCGACTGCACGGTGACACCGATCTGGACCGCGAGACCTACACCCGAGCGGGTTTCCACCCCGTCGAGTGCCGTGCGTGCGGCACCTGTGTGTCCGTCCGGAAGAACAGCGAGAAGCACACCTCCATCCAGTGGACCGCGAGCAGTGACCGCGCGTGCCCCGTCCTCGCCGAATGGCGGGACGGCGGCGAGCGGCCGCAGGGCGAGGACACCTGCCCCCGGATGCTCGCGAGCATCCGGTACGCCTACGCGGAGGGTCTGATCACCCTCGCCGACGGCGTGGATCCTGCTGACGCCGATCACATGGTCAACCCCCTGTACGTCCCGGAGTGAGACGTCCCAGAGTAAGACGTCCGGGAGTGATCTCCCGCCCCGCCGCATTCAAGCGATAGGCTCCCAATCCATGACCGCCACCCCACAACTCGGCTCTTTCGTGCGCGAACTCTCGATCGCCGAGGTGATCGAGGAGACCGCCGACGCCAAGTCGATCGTCTTCGAGATCCCCGCCGGTGCCGAGGAGGACTTCCGGTACACCCCCGGACAGTTCCTCACCCTGCGGATCCCCAGCGACAAGACCGGGTCCGTGGCGCGCTGTTACTCGCTCTCGAGCTCCCCCACCGAGGACTCCCGACTCAAGGTGACCGTCAAGCGAACGGTCGACGGGTACGGATCCAACTGGCTGTGTGACAACGCCGAGGTCGGCATGACCATGCACGTGCTGGCCCCGTCGGGCATCTTCACGCCCAAGAACCTCGACCAGGACTTCATCCTCCTGGCCGCCGGCTCCGGGGTCACCCCGGTCATGTCGATCCTCAAGTCGGCGCTCGCCCAGGGCACCGGTCACATCGCCATGGTGTACGCCAACCGTGACGAGAAGTCGGTGATCTTCAAGGACGAACTGCAGGCCCTGCAGCGGGAGAACCCCGATCGGCTCACCGTGCTCCACTGGCTCGAGTCGGTGTCGGGCATCCCCTCCCCCGAGATGATTGGCAATCTCCTGCACCCGGTGGCGGCCAAGCGCCAGTCGTACATCTGCGGCCCGGCGCCGTTCATGGAGACCGTCAAGGACGGGCTCCGCCGCTCGGGTGCCGACATGCACCTCATCCACACCGAGGCGTTCTCCTCGATCGAGGGCGATCCGTTCGCCGAGATCGTGATCGACGACTCGCCTGGAGACGACGGCGCCGGGCCGGCCACGGCGATCGTGGAGCTCGACGACGAGACCCACGAGATCTCATGGCCCCGCAACACCCCGCTGCTCGACGTCCTGCTGTCGAAGGGGATCAAGGCGCCGTTCTCCTGCCGCAAGGGCGAGTGCTCGGCCTGCGCCTGCATCCTCAAGTCCGGCGAGGTCGAGATGATCCACAACGGGATCCTCGACCCGGAGGAGGTCGAGGAGGGGTACGTCCTGAGCTGCCAGCTCCTGCCCAAGACCGATCGCGTCGAGGTCTCGTACTCCGAGTGACAGACTCCAGGGTGTGAACCACCCTGTCGTCGCCTTCACCTCCCGATACGGCTCCACTCAGAGGTACGCGGACGCTCTCGCCCAGAAGATCGGGACGCGCGCCGTGGATCTCGCCTCGATCGGGGACGCGGCCGCCGCCGACCCGTTGATCGTCCTCGCACCTCAATACGTCACGACGATCCTCGGTCGGCGACGCATCATCCGGGCGATCCGCTCGGCTCCGGGCCCCGCGGCCCTCGTCGTCGTCGCCCTGTCCCCCGCCGACGACCCCGGTCGCGGCACCCTCGCACAGAAACTCGTGGCGGCCTCCGGTCGCGAGGTCACCGTCTTCCAGTTGCGCGGCGACCTGGACCCGGACCGGCTGCGGTGGGTGGACCGCGTGCTCATGGCCGCGCTGCGCAGGGAACTGCGCAAGACACCGGACGAACCGATGGCCCGCCTCCTGCTCAATCGCGAGCGGGTGGAGTTCGTCGACGAGTCCACCCTCGGACCGATCGTGGACTGGGCGCAGGGGCACACCACGACCGGCACCTGACGGGACCGTCGACGAACTGCCGCGTTCTGTACTGATGCGGCCTAGACGCCCGCCTGCTCCTTCTGGATCTCCAGCGCGATGTCGATCAGCTGGTCCTCCTGTCCGCCCACCAGGCGGCGCTCGCCCGCGCGGATGAGGATCTCCGATGACGGCACGCCGTACCGGTTCGCGTGCCCCTCGGCGTGCTTGAGGAAGGACGAGTAACAGCCCGCGTATCCGAGCATCAACGCCGACCGGTCGACCACGCACTCGGTCGGCATGAGCGGCCGCACCACGTCCTCGGCCGCGTCGGCGATCTTGAAGAAGTCCACGCCGGTGGTGATGCCGAGCTTGTCGCACACGCCCACCAGCGCCTCGACGGGTGTGTTGCCGGCGCCGGCGCCGAAGCGGCGGGTCGAACCGTCGATCTGCTGCGCGCCGGCGCGGATGGCCATGATCGAGTTCCCGACGCCCACGTCGAGGTTCTCGTGCCCGTGGAAGCCGACCTGCGCGTCGTCGCCGAGCTCCGCGACCAGCGCGGCGACCCGGTCTGACACCTGGTCCATGACGAGCGCGCCCGCCGAGTCGACGATGTACACGCACTGACACCCCGCATCGGCCATGATGCGGGCCTGCTTCGCGAGCACCTCCGGGGGTTGGGTGTGGCTCATCATGAGGAACCCGACGGTCTCCAACCCGAGCTCACGGGCGTATCCGAAATGCTGGATCGAGACGTCGGCCTCGGTGCAGTGGGTGGCGACCCGGCAGATCGACCCGCCGTTGTCCCGCGCGGCCAGGATATCGTCCTTGATCCCCAGTCCCGGCAAGGTGAGGAACGCGATCTTGGCCTGCGTGGCGGTCTCGGCCGCCACCTTGATGAGGTCCTGGTCGTAGGACTTGGCGAAGCCGTAGTTGAAGGACGCACCGCCGAGGCCGTCGCCGTGGGTGACCTCGATGACGGGGACCCCGGCCCCGTCGAGCGCCGCGACGACCTCGCGGACGTCGTCGACGGAGAACTGGTGCCGCTTGTGGTGCGAGCCGTCACGCAGCGACGAATCGGTGATGCGGATGTCGAGTTCAGGGCTGTACGCGCGGGCGTCTGCGTTGTACGGGTTGGTCCTGTCCATGGTCCTCACACTCCGAGCGTGGTGGTGGTGAGCTCGGTCCTGCCGAGCCTGGTCCGGGCGATGTCCTCGCCGACCTTGGTGGCGGCGGCGGTCATGATGTCGAGGTTCCCGGCATACGGCGGCAGGAAGTCCCCGGCCCCCTCGACCTCGACGAAGATGGCGACACGCGCCATCCCCCCGGTGATCTCGGTGGGCGGATCGAACTGTGGTTCCTGGAGCAGCCGGTACCCCGGCACGTACTCCTGGATCTCCTTCTCGCGCTTGCGGATGGCGGTGGTGATGAGGTCCTGGTCGGCGCCGGAGGGGATCGCGCAGAAGATGGTGTCGCGCATGATCATCGGGGGCTCGGCGGGGTTGAGGATGATGATCGCCTTGCCCCGCTTGGCGCCGCCGACCTTCTCGATGGCCAGCTTGGTGGTCTCGGTGAACTCGTCGATGTTCGCGCGGGTGCCCGGCCCCGCCGACTCGGAGGAGACCGAGGCGACGATCTCCGCGTATTCCACCGGGACGACCGAGGAGACCGCGTGGACCATCGGGATGGTGGCCTGGCCGCCGCAGGTGACCATGTTGTGGTTCGGCGCGTCGACGTGGTCGTGCAGGTTGGCGGGCGGGATGACCATCGGACCCACCGCGGCGGGGGTGAGGTCGATGGCGGTGATGCCCGCGGCTTCGTAGCGGGGCGCGTAGGCCTTGTGGACGTAGGCGCTGGTGGCCTCGAACAGCAGGTCGGGCTTCTCGCCTCCCGCCTCGATCGCGGCCAGCAGTTCATCGGCCCCGCCGGACATGCAGGTCAGTCCGTGGTCTGCGGCGCGCTTCATCCCCTCGGACTCCGCATCGATACCGATCATCCACTTGGGCTCGATGAACTCGCTGCGCTCGAGCTTGTACATGAGGTCGGTGCCGATGTTTCCCGACCCGACTATCGCGGCGGTGAGCATGGTCTTCTCTGTCATACCGACAGTCTCTCCACCTGTCTTCTCCGCCACAATCAGGCGTGCCGCTCAGCGGAACAGCTTGCGTGACGGAACCCGGAGTCGCCCGTCAGGCGGGGTGGGTGCGGTGGGCGCCTGGTGGGTTGGTGAGGTGGCCGTCGTCGGCGAAGAGGCGGTCGAGGTGTTCACGCCATCGGTGGTCGAGGATCCGATCGCGCGCTTGGGCCAGTGGGCCGTGTGGGGTGGTGCGGTGTTCGTGTCCGGTTTCGGTGATGATGGTCAGTTCACCGAGTGGGCCGGGCCGGTAGGCGCAGTGGCCGAAGGTCTTCTCGCGGTGGTGCTTGCGGCACAGGCAGATCAGGTTCCACTCGGCGGTGGGTCCGCCCAGTTCCGGGCGCAGGTGGTCGAAGGCGATGACGTGATCGATCTCGCAGTCGTGGGCGTCAACCGTGCAGCCGGGGTGGCGGCAGGTGCCGTCGCGCAGCCGGATCCGTTCGGCCAGCGCCGGGGTGATGAAGTACTTGAGCACCGCATCCGGTGTGTCCTGGACGCCGGGTTGCGGGTCGATCAGCTCGAACCGCACTGTGGCCTCGCCGCCGGAGAGCAGTTCCTCGCACAGCCAGTCGAAGCTGGCGTAGGCGCCGTTGACGAACTG
>NZ_JAALEA010000521.1 GCF_014145145.1 Dietzia cercidiphylli | reverse complement strand
GGGCGCTCGTCCTCGGCGGCGGCGCGGACCGCGACCTGCCCGGAGACCTCGGCGCAGGGCTGGTCGACCTCGAACGCATCGACCCCGATGCGGTCGAGCTGCCCCGCTGGTACGTGCCGGACCCCGGCCGCGCCGGCGACCTCGCCTTCGTCGTCTTCACCCGCTCGACGGGAGCATGGCAGACCAAGCTCGTGACCAACCACCGGTGGGCGCTCTCCGCGTTCGGCACCGCCAGCGCCGCGCGCCTGACCGCCGCGTCGACGGTGTACTGCCTCAGTCCACTCCATCACCCGTCCGGTCTGCTCACCGCCGTCGGCGGGGCCGTGGCCGCCGGGTCCCGGATCGCGCTGTCGCGCGGATTCGACCCTGCGACCTTCGACGAGGAGATCCGCCGCTACGGGGTCACGGCCGTGTCCTACACGTGGGCGATGATGCGCGAGCTGGTCCGTCGGCCGGTGCATCCGGGCGAGACCCTCCCGGCGATCCCGCTCTTCATGGGATCGGGCATGCCCCGCGGGGTGTGGCGGCGGCTGCTGGACCGCTACCCGGGGACCCGGGTCCTCGAGTTCTACTCCGGCACCGAGGTCGATGTCGTCCTCGCCAATCTCTCGACGACCAAGCAAGGCGCGCGCGGCCGTCCGCTGCCCGGCACCGCCGAGGTGCGGCTCGTCGAGGTCGACCCCGACTCGGGCGCGATCAGGACCGGTCCCGGTGGCTACGCCGTGCCGAGCGGGGTCGGCGCGCCCGGCGTGCTCCTCACCCGGCCCCGTCTCCGGGTGGACGCCTCCGTTCGCCGGCTGCGCGGGGTGTTCCGTCGGGGCGACACGTGGGTGTCCACCGACGACATCTTCGAGCGTGACCGGGACGGTGACTACTGGCAGCTCGGCCAGGCGAGCACGGTGGTCCGCACGGCGCACGGCCCGGTGTTCCCGATCCAGGTCGCCGACGCGCTCGGGGATCTGCCCGAGGTCGACCTCGCCGTGCTGTACGGCGTGTCCGCTGCCACGGGTCCGGTCGCCGTCGTCGCGGTGAGCCGGTGGGGCTCCACGGCGATCACCGCGGCCGACGTCGGTGGCGCACTCGCCTCGGTCCCGCCCACCGGCCGACCGGATATCGTCCACGTCGTCGACGACATCCCGGTGACGAACTGGTATCGGCCGGACGCCACCGGATTCGCCGCCCGGGGCCTGCCGAAGGCCGGCCCGCGAACCTGGATCCGCGATCCCGGTACAGGCGGGTACGTGCGGCTGACCAAGGCGGTGCGGGACGGGCTGGTCACGTCGGACCAGCTGTGATGCCCAGGTCCGGTCAGCCCCAGCCGAGGGCGTGCAGGGTGTGCTCCTCGATCCCGAAGTGGTGGGCGATCTCGTGGATGACCGTCACCGCCACCTCGTGGACCAACTGCTCCTCGGTGGAGCAGAAGTCGCACAGCGCACCCCGGTAGATCGTGATCGTGTCGGGCAGGAAACCCGAGTAGGTGGTGTCACGCTCGGTCAACGCCACGCCCTCGTACAGGCCCAGGAGGCCCGGTTCCTCCGGATGGCGGTCGGCGATGAGGACCACCACGTTGTCCATCGCGTCGAACAACGCGTCCGGGACGGAGTCCAGTGCGTCGTCGACGAGCGACTCGAACCGGGAGTCGGCCACGACGATGCTCACGGCGTACCGCCGGGGATCGGGACGGACACGGTCCCGGGATCCGGGTCGGTCGGCGTGCCGGGTGTCCCCTGGCCGACCCCGGGTGGCGGGACCTCGGTGGTGGTGGGTGGCACCGGGGTGGAGCCGTCGATCAGCACTCCCTGCCGCGCGGACCCCCGCAGCACCGCGAACGGCCCGGGGTCGGCGGCCCGCATCAGCCCGCAGTTGACGGTGCGGCTCCCGGTCGCCCACGAGATCTGTGAGATCGGGTTGACGAGCGTGGAGATCAGGGTGGTGCGGCGCAGGGCCTCCCCGTCGCCCAGGTAGGCGGTCCCGGCGGCGAGGCAGGCGTCCGCGGTGAGCTCGGACTGCACCCGCGGCTCGGGCGGGGTGGGCGCGTCCGGGAAGAGTCCGGAGACGTCGACGTCGGAGACCACCTCGATCGCGTGGTCCTCCGAACACGGCACCGGCGCACCGGGAAGTCCCTCGTCGGTGAACCCCAGGCAGGTGCCGGGGTCCCACCGTCGGTGCTGGTCGGCCTCCGCGAACACCCCTGTCGAGGTGGTCGACCGGCCGTTGAGTTCGGCCGCGGCGACGCCGCACAACACGGTGTGGTCGCCCTTGGCCCAGCCCTCCTCGGACGGGGGGACGACCAGCCCGGTGAACCGACCCGCCGGGTCGACCTCGCGGCCCCCCGCGTAGCGGGTGATCAGCGGCAAGCAGCGATCGGTGCCGATCGGGACCAACCTCGAGTTGTCCGGGAGCGGGGTGTTCTCGCCGAACCCGGGTACCCCGGAGAGGTCGATGCGGCCGGCGACCTCGAAGCGGTGGGGCTCCGCGCAGTCGACGGTCGTGAACGCGGTGACGCGGTCGGCCGCGTCGACCTGCCAGGTCAGGCACGTTCCCGGGGCCGCGTTCGCGTAGGCGGGCCCGGACAACGTCCTCGGGTCGACCTGCGGGACGATGGCCGCGATCCGTTCCGCCGTCGCGGAGTTCGGATCCCCCATGGCCGAGGCCATGAGTCCACCGGTGATCGCCCCGCCGGACAGGATCGCGACGAGTGAGGCCATGACCGCGCCCCGGGTCCGGAGCAGTGACCGGCCCGGGTGTGGTGATCGCGAGGAGGTGATCATCGCATCCATGATGCCGCAACTTCGCCGCCCCGATAGGATTCAGGGCATGAGCGGACAGAACCGAGACGAGGCCGGCGGCCCGGACAGCGGAACCCGCGCGCCGCGCGAGGGGGTCGACCCGGAGGTCCTCGAGTTCGCACAGATGCTCTTCCAGCTCGCCCGGGACGGCGAGACCGAACGCCTGGCCGCCTACGTCGACGCTGGGGTGAGCCCGGACCTGACGAACGAGCGCGGTGACGCGCTGCTCATGTTGGCCGCCTACAACGGGCATCCCGACACCGTCCGGGCGCTGCTCGCCCGCGGCGCGGATGTCGACCGCGCGAACGACCGCGGGCAGACCCCGCTCGCGGGGGCGGTGTTCAAGGGGTACGGCGAGGTGGTCCGGGTGCTGTTCGAGGGCGGTGCGGACCCCAACGGGGGGACGCCCACCGCGGTCGACACCGCCCGGATGTTCGAGAAGGACGCCTTCCTCGAACTCTTCGGCGTCTAGTTCGGGTGGTGGGACGGGGCCGCTAGGCTGGTCGCCGTGATCGATCTCAGGCTCCTCCGCGAGAACCCCGACCTCGTCCGCGATTCCCAGCGCACCCGCGGCGAGGACCCCTCGCTGGTCGACCGGCTGCTGGCCGCCGACGAGGCCCGCCGGTCCTCGATCTCCGCCGCGGACGGCGCGCGCGCCGAGCAGAAGGCGCACGGCAAGAAGGTCGGTCAGGCCTCGCCGGAGGACCGCCCCGCGCTGCTCGAGGCGGCGGGTGCGCTCAAGCAGGCGGTCAAGGACGCCGAGGAGGCGGAGAAGTCCGCCGCGGCCGAGGTCGACCGACTCCAGCGGCTCCTCTCCAACGTCGTCGAGGCGGGGACCCCCGCCGGGGGCGAGGACGACTTCGTGGAGATCGAGCGGATCGGAGAGATCCCGAGCTTCGACTTCGAGCCGAGGGACCACCTCGAGCTCGGGGAGAGTCTGGGGCTGCTGGACATGGAACGCGGCGCCAAGGTCTCGGGCGCGCGCTTCTACTTCCTTACCGGCTACGGCGCACTCCTGCAGCTGGGCATGCTGCAGTTGGCGGCGCAGAAGGCCACCGCCAACGGCTTCACACTCATGATCCCGCCGGTTCTGGTGCGCCCCGAGATCATGCAGGGCACCGGGTTCCTCGGCGCCCACGCCGACGAGATCTACCGGCTCGAGGCCGACGACCTCTACCTGGTGGGCACCTCCGAGGTCGCGCTCGCCGGCTACCACCAGGGCGAGATCCTGGACCTGTCGGCCGGACCCAAGCGGTACGTCGGCTGGTCCTCCTGCTTCCGGCGTGAGGCCGGCAGCCACGGCAAGGACACCCGCGGCATCATCCGCGTGCACCAGTTCGACAAGGTCGAGATGTTCTCCTGGTGCAAGCCGGAGGAGGCCCACGCCGAGCACCTGCGCCTCCTGGGCTTCGAGAAGGAGATGCTGCAGGCCATGGGGCTGCCGTTCCGCGTGATCGACATCGCCGGTGGGGACCTGGGGTCGTCGGCCGCCCGCAAGTACGACTGCGAGGCGTGGGTCCCGACCCAGGGTGCCTACCGGGAGCTCACGTCCACGTCCAACTGCACGACGTTCCAGGCCCGCCGGCTGGGGGTGCGCTACCGGGACGAGGGGGGAAAGCCCCAGACGGCCGCCACCCTCAACGGCACGCTGGCCACCACGCGCTGGCTCGTGGCGATCCTGGAGAACCACCAGCAGGCGGACGGTTCCGTGGTCGTGCCCGAGGCGCTGCGGCCGTTCGTCGGCAAGGACGTGCTCGAGCCACCCCGGTAGTCGCGATGGCCCGGTAGTCGCGATGCCCCGGTACTCGTGATGACGGGGGGCGTCGTCCCTCCTCCAGGCCGGGTCAGGGGCGGAAGAGCATCATCACGCCGCTCGCGCTGGCGCAGGTCCGACCGTCGGTGTCGAGGACCCTGGCCTGGACGACGCACGTCGACCGGCCCACGTGCTCGACCTCGGCGTGGATAGTCGCGGGGGTCTTCTCCAGCCTGAGCGCGCGGATGTACCGGACGGTCAGGTCGAGCGTGCTGTAGCCCACGCCCTCGTCGACGACCGTCGCGGTGGCGTAGCCCAGGGCGGAGTCGACCCACCCCGAGACGATCCCGCCGTGCACCGTCCCCCCGTTGTTCAGGGCCCACTCTCCGGGTGAGGCGGTCATGGTGACCACTCGATCGGACGCCGAGGAGAGTGCCAGACCGAGCGTGTGCGCGCCGGGGGAGAGGTGACGCTCGCCGTCGACGATCCTCCGCAGGGCGTCCAGGCCCGCGTGCGGGCTGCGCTCGGACTCGGTGGGCAGCGGCGGCCACGAATAGTGGCGACTGCGCGCCGCGGGGTCGACCGAATCGAAGGGCTCGTCGTCATCCACCCCGCCGAACCTACCGGCAGTGGATCACGCCCCCCGTGGTGGGCCGCTACGCTGGGGCCCGTGGAGCTGCTCTATACGGGGATCATCGGGTTCGCCCGGACAATGTTCAAAGTCCAGGGACTGGACATCACGATGCGCGGCGAGCGCAACTTCCCCGAGGTCGGCGGGGCCGTGGTGGTGATGAACCACACCGGGTACCTCGACTTCGTCTACGGCGGCATCCCGGCGCGCCTGCACAAGCGGTTCATCCGCTACATGGCCAAGGTCGAGGTGTTCGACCACAAGGTCTCCGGGCCGATCATGCGGGAGCTCAAGCACATCCCGGTCGACCGCACGGCGGGTAAGGCGTCGTTCGACGAGGCGGTGGACCGGCTCAAGGCCGGAGAGCTGGTGGGCGTGTTCCCCGAGGCCACCATCAGTCGCAGTTTCGAGGTCAAGGGCTTCAAGTCCGGTGCGGTGCGGATGGCGCTCGCCGCCGACGTCCCGATCATCACGGTGACCCTGTGGGGCTCGCAGCGGGTGTGGACCAAGGGCCTGCCCAAGAAGCTGCTGCGCCCGAAGGTGCCGATCATGATGGAGGTCGGCGAGCCGACGCCGGCGTACGAGCCGGTGGAGGAGTGCACCGAGGAGCTGCGCTCGCGGATGCAGGCCACCCTCGAGCGGCTGCAGGACGAGTACGCGCAGCGCTACGGCCCGTACCCGCCCGGTGCGAACTGGGTCCCGGCCCGTCTCGGCGGTTCGGCCCCGACCCTCGAGGAGGCCACCGCCCTCGACGAGGCCGAGCACGCCGAGCGGATGCGCCGACGGGCGGAGAAGGCCGTGGACCCGTCCGCCGACGCCTCCGACGCCCCGAAGGGACCGGCGGGCCCGGACGCTCCGTGACCCGGTCCAGACCTCTGCTCGTCGCCACGGACGTCGACGGGACCCTGCTCGGCACCGACGACCTCATCCCGGCGGCCAACCGGGCGGTCGTGGCGGACCTCGTCGCGGACGGCGCGACGTTCGTGCTGGCCACCGGGCGCCCCCCGAGGTGGCTGGACCAGGTCGTCGACCAGTTGCCCGTCGCACCGCTCGCGGTCTGCGCGAACGGCGCGGTGATCATGGACACCGACACCGGCGAGTTCCTGTCCACCCGGCTGCTCGAACCGGACACTCTCGCCGCGATCGACGAGGTGCTGCGCCGGAGGCTCCCGCACAGCGGGATCGCGGCCGAGCGGCTGGGCACCGACGCGGCGGACGCCGACTTCGTGGCCAGCCCGGACTACGAGCACGCCTGGATCCATCCCGCACACCTGGAGGTAGGGCACGCCGAGGTGCTCTCCGCGCCGGTCCTCAAACTGTTGGCCCGGGTTCCCGGGGTGCCCAGCGCCGACATGGTGGCCGCGCTCCGCGGCGAGGTCGACCACCTCGCCGACGTCACCTACTCCACGACCGACGGGCTGATCGAGTTCGCGGCCCGCGGGGTGACCAAGGCCAGCGGCCTGACCGAGATCGCCGCCGCCACCGCGGCCTCCACGGCCCTGCCGTCCGCCGTCCCGGTGACTGTCGCCTTCGGTGACATGCCCAACGACCTGGAGATGCTGCGTTGGGCGGACCACG
>NZ_JAALEA010000520.1 GCF_014145145.1 Dietzia cercidiphylli | reverse complement strand
ATGAGGTCACGCCCGCCGATACTAGCGGCCGGCACCCGGAGACCGGGCCTCGGACACCGGGCCCCGGAACCCGACGCTCAGACCTCGAGCCTGAGATCAGGCTCCGCCAACAGGACCTCGCCGTCGAACTGCGCGGCGGCCTCGGCGCGCACGGCCTCGCGGTCCGTCCACGGGGGGATGTGGGTCAGCACCAGACGGCCCACCCCGGCCAGTCGGGCGGTCCGGCCGGCCTCGGCACCGGACATGTGGATCCCCGGCGGGCGGCCCTCCTCGTGGGTCCACGAGGCCTCGCAGAGGAACACGTGGGCGCCGGCCGCGAGTTCGACCAGCGAGTCGCAGTAGGCGGTGTCACCGCTGTAGGCCAGGACGCGACCGGACTCCGACGTCAGGCGCATCCCGTAGGACTCCGGCGGGTGATCCACCCGGTCGGCCCGCACGCGCAGGCCCACCTCGCCGTCGTCGCCCGTCATCTCCACGTCGGGCGTCACATCCCACGACCCCACCTCGAAGGTGTCCGACAGGTCGTCCACCGCCCCCGGT
Organism: Dietzia cercidiphylli; assembly: GCF_014145145.1. Lineage (GTDB taxonomy): Bacteria > Actinomycetota > Actinomycetes > Mycobacteriales > Mycobacteriaceae > Dietzia > Dietzia natronolimnaea. The sequence goes on along the minus strand of NZ_JAALEA010000520.1, from coordinate 787 downwards.
TCCTCCGCCGAGGCGACCCCGATCCGGTACGCGGTCCCGGACGGCCCGATGAGCGGCACCCGGACCGCGCGCTCGGCCTCCGGACCGTAGCGCCGCAACACCAACAGGCCCGGGACGTCCAGGCAGTGATCGGCGTGGAGATGGGACAACAGGATCATGGCGTCCTCCGGCGCGATGTACCGCTGCAGAGCCCCCAACACCCCCGGCCCCATGTCGATCACGACCGGGGCGACCCCCTCGACCTCCACCAGATACCCGGACGCCGGCGAGGTGGGTCCGCCGATACTCCCCGAGCAACCCAGGACAGTCAGAAACATGGGCACCATCGTGCCACGGCCGGCGCGAGGTCGCCCGGAGTGTGCCCCGGCGGGCGACCCGGAACCGGTCCGCGGGTAGGGATCACACCGCACCCGCGAGGCCGACCGACACGAGACCGGGTCCGAGGAACCGGGACGCCACCCTTCGGAAGCTGTCCGGGTCACCGGTCACGAGGTACTCCCGCGTCGCCGGATCCGCCGCGTCGTGGGGGCGCAGCAGGTCCGCGGCGGTGAGCACGCGCAGCACGTCCTTGGCGGTCTCCTCGGCGCTGGAGACCAGCGTGACGTGATCGCCCACCGCGAGCTGGACCACCCCGGACAGCAGGGGGTAGTGGGTGCACCCCAGGACCAGGGTGTCCACGTCCGCGTCCCGGATCGGCGCGAGGTACGCCTCCGCCAGACCCAGGACCTGCCGACCGCTGGTGATCCCGCGCTCCACGAACTCGACGAACTTCGGGCACGCCACCGAG
>NZ_JAALEA010000051.1 GCF_014145145.1 Dietzia cercidiphylli | reverse complement strand
TGTTGTGGACCGACCCGGTGTTGTGGACCGACCCCGTGTGGTGGACCGACCCCGTGATGTGGACCGATCCCGTTCCTCCGGGTGCGGACAGGTCGACCCCGACAGCGGCGGCCGCCGCGGCGAACACGGGGACACCGGGGACGATCTGCCACCCGATTCCCGCCGCATCGAGAGCGCGGAGTTCCCGGTCCACCTCGTGGTGCGACGACGGATCCCCCGGGATGAGCCGGACGACCCGGTCGCCCCGCTCGCACGCCGACCGGATCTCGACGACGACGTCCGGGAGGGGCATTCCTGTCGTGTCCACCAGACGGGCCGTCGGCGGACAGAGGGCCAGCACCTCGCCGGGCACGTGACCGCCCTCGAACAGACAGGTCCCGCAGCGGGCGAGCAACCGGGAGGCGCGGACGGTGAGCAGATCCGCGGCGCCGGGTCCGACGCCGATGAACCGGGCGGTCACCGGGCGCGGTCATCCGCGGCGGGGGCGCTCACCGCGGCATCCGTCGCCACAGCGGCTGCGGCACGAGCCGGGCCACGGCGAACATCACCCGCAGCTGCCACGGGATCCACACCACCCCGGCCCGACGGGCCCGCACCCGATCGACGACCGCGTCGGCCACCTGGTCGGGAGTGGAGGAGAACGGGGCGGGGTCCATCCCCTCGGTCATCCGGCCGATCACGAACCCCGGGCGGGGGATCACCAGCGTCACGCCCGTGCCGTGGAGGGCGTCGGCCATCCCCGAGGCGAAACCGTCGAGACCGGCCTTGGCGGAGCCGTACACGTAGTTCGCCCGCCTGACCCGTTGGCCGGCGACGGACGAGAACGCCACCAGCACCCCGCGCCCCCGGGACTTCATCCGCTCCGCCAGAACCGTGAGCAGGGCGGCCTGGGCCACGAAGTCGGTGTGCAGGATCCTGGCCGCAGTCGCCGCGTCTCTCTCGGCCACCTCCTGATCGCCCAGGATCCCGAACGCCAGCACGGCGATCGAGATCTCACCGATCCGGGACTCGACATCCTCCACGACCCGGGCGTGAGAGTCGAGGTCGTCGGCGTCGAAGTCCATGATCTCGACGGCCACCGCCCCGGCCGCCGTGAGGGGGGCTGCCAGCGCGGAGACGTCCCGTCCGGGGCGAGTGGCGAGGACGACCGTGCATCCGTCTGCGAGACGCCGGGCGACGGCCAGACCGATCTCGCTCCGGCCACCGAAGATCACGACGACCTCGCCACCCGGTGCGCGCCGGGGCGAGGGGGCTGCTGGGGTGGACATGAGGGAATTGTCCCACGCACGTCGTCGCGGTCCGCGTCGGCTCGCTGTGGCAGGCTCGCCGCTATGTCCCGCACACTGGCAGACCTCTCCCCCGACGCCCACGAGTTCCTCGCCGAGTACCACCTGGGCACGCTCACCACCCTCCGCCGCGACGGTTCACCGCACGTGGTGGCGGTGGGCTTCACCATCGACCCCGAGTCGGGGCTGGCCCGCGTGATCACCCGGCGGGGATCGCAGAAGGCGCGCAACGCCGCGCGCGGCGGGCGGGCAGCGGTCTCCCACGTCGACCGCGGCCGCTGGTTGACCTTCGAGGGGCACGCGCGGCTGCTCACCGACGAGGCCTCGGTCCGCGAGGGCGAGCGCCGATACGGGTTGCGCTACCGCGAACCGAAGCCCAATCCCGAGCGCGTCGTGGTGGCGATCGAGGTGGACCGGGTCCTGGGCTCCGCCCAGATGTTCACCGGGACCGGGCTCGGACGCTAGAGCTTCCCCGGGGATCGCCGGCCGAGGACACGGACCGGGGCGCGAGATCAGAGGACCCGGAGACCCCGGTCACCGGTGTTCAGGTCACGCCGGCCGTCCTCCGTCACCGCGACGATGTCCTCGAGACGGGCACCCCACCCGCCCGCCGTGTAGATCCCGGGCTCGACGGAGAACACCATGCCCTCCGCCAGCACGGTGTCGGCCCCGGGCGCGACGAACGGGGGCTCGTGCAGCCCCAGACCGATCCCGTGTCCGGTGCGGTGGAGGAACAACTCCCCGAGCCCCGCGGCCGCGAGGTGTTCGCGGGCCGCGGCGTCGACCTCGCCGATCGCGACGCCCGGGCGCACCGCCTCCCGGGCCAGACGCTGCGCCTCCTGCAGCACCGCGTACGCCTCGGCGATCCCGGGGTCGGGCGCCCCCATCGAGTACGTGCGGGTGCAATCCGAGTGGTACCCGCTCTCGAGTGGCCCGCCGATGTCCACCACGACGATGTCCCCCGGTTCGATCACGCGGTCTGAGACCCCGTGGTGCGGGTCGGCGCCGTTGGGCCCCGAGCCGACGATCACGAACTCGGCGTGTGTGAGCCCCTCCTGCACGATCGCGGCGGAGATCAGCTCACCCACCTGCTCCTCGCTACGACCGACCTCGAGGAACTCACCCATCCGCGCGTGGACCGCGTCGATACGGCGGGCGGCCTCGGCGAGCTGGTCGAGCTCGTGCGGCGTCTTGACGGCCCGCACGTGGTCGATCACCTCCGAGGCCAGGATCACCTCACCGTCGACACCCAGCTGGAGTGGGACGAGATGGAGCGCGGGCAGCGCGGTCGAGACGGCGATCCGGCCCCACACCGTGCCCGCGACCAGAGGGACCGCGTCCGTACCGTCCGCCCAGGGATGGATGTCCGCGCCCACCCGGGCGGCGGCCCGGCGGGTGACACCGGTGAGCTCGAGCGCAGGGAGCACGAGGAGGGGCGTTCCGTCCCCGACGGGCACGACGAGGGCCGTGAGCCGCTCGTGGGACTCCATGCGTTCGCCGGTGAGGTAGTCCATGTCCTCGCCCGAGTACACCACCACGTGATCGATCCCGAGCTCGCGCGCTCGATCACGCACCGCCGTCAGTCGCCGGGCGTGGGTGTCCGAGGGGCCGGTGCTCATCCCCCCACCCTAGGTCGTCGGGCGTCGCGGGCGCCCGCCGTCCGCTCCCGGCGGACCACTGTCACCTCGCCCTCTCACGGGGAGGACTATTCTGACGCCAGGTCGATACCCGGCCCACACTCGACCCGAGGAGGCGCGGTGTCCCAGGGCCCGCTCATGGTTCTCGACAGTGCCGGCCTGTGGTTCCGCGCGTTCCACTCGGTACCGGAGAAGATCACCGGACCCGACGGCGCACCGGCCAACGCGGTGCGTGGATTCTGCGACATGGTGTCGGTGCTCCTCGAGGAGTACTCGCCGGCCGGACTGGTGGCGGCCCTGGACCGCGAGTGGCGCCCCGACTGGCGTGTGGGGTTGGTTCCGTCGTACAAGGCCCACCGTGTCGGGGACGACGGCGGGGAGGACGCGCCCGCCTCACTCCACCCGCAGGTCGGCGCGATACGGGAGATCCTCACCGCCGCTGGTATCACGCAGGCGTCCGCCGCCGACGCCGAAGCCGACGACGTCCTGGCGGAACTTGCCGCGCGTGATCGCGAGGTGCTGGTGGTGACCGGCGACCGCGACCTGTTCCAGCTGGCGTCGGCGAGCACCACGGTCGTGTACGTGGGGGCGGGGATGAAGAAGCGACTCGCGTACACCCCCGAGGTCGTCGCGGAGCGCTTCGATCTTCCCCTCGGCGACGACGCGCGCGTGTACGCCGACTACGCGGTACTCGTCGGTGACGCCTCCGACGGCCTGCCGGGGGTGGCGGGGATCGGCACCAAGACCGCGGCCTCCCTCGTGCGGGAGTACGGGGGCCTCGACGGCATCGTGGAGGCCGCTGAGGACGACGGATCTGGTCTCACCGCCCGGCAGCGGAAGGCGGTTCTCGAGGCCACCGACTATCTGACCGCCGCCCGCGGAGTGGTCCGTCTGCGGGGTCGCGGGTTCGAGTTCGAGTTCGAGGGTGATACCGACGGCCGGCGCGGACACGTGGACCGGGCGCGGTTGGACGCCCTCGGTGAGGCCACGGGACAGGCGCGTGCGATCGGGCGTCTGGAGAAGGCGGCCTCGGTCCTGGACCCGGCCTGAGAGCCGTCGCCGGTCCCCTGCAGGCCCGGGGCCGGTCATCTCCCGCGCCGGAAATCACCAGCGCCAGTCATCGATAAGAGCGTTCCGCACACCCTCTTCTCGCACGATGTGTGCGGAACGCTCTTCGCGATGGAGGGATGGCGCGACTGCGCGGTGGAGGGATGGCGCGACGGGGGTCAGACCGTGTGGTCGAGCACGACCCCGCGACGTAGGGACCCCACGGCCGACCGTGCCGTCCGCGCGAGATCGGGCTCGGCGACCTGCCCGACCTGGGCCAGGACGTCCACGACCAGCCGCGCGGAGCGAACGAAGTCCCCGGCGGTGAGTTCCACGCCCTCCTGCCACGAGGCGGCGAGGATCGACGACAGCGCGCCACCCGACACCCAGTGGTGCAGGACCGGTGCGAGCCCCGCGTCCAGATCCGGGGTCGAGGGCAGGTGGTGAGCCTTCTCGGTCGCGGCGACGTCGGCGGCGACGAGTTCGGTCTCGGCGAGGGCCGCGCGCAGCAGTTCGTCGGAGGGTTCGCGGACCACCGCGTCACTGCGGGGGTGGGCCACGACGGTGGCGATCACCGCCGCCAACCCGGCCGGGTCCAGCCCGGCCCACACGCCGCGTCGGAGACACTCGGCCACGAACAGGTCCTGCTCGGTGTGCACACCCGCGAGAAGGCGGCCGGCGTCCGTGGCGCGGATCTCGCCCTCCCGGTCCTCCAGGTAACCCAGGTGCTCCAGCAGACCGACGATCCTCCGGAAACGGCGGGCCAGGGAGTCGGAGTCGGATTCCACCTCGGCGGTGAGCTCGGCCACGTCCGCCGCTGCCCGGGCCCAGCGTTCGTGGAGACGTGCCAGCGAGTCGACCAGCGGGTCGTCGTGGAGGGGGTGTTGGCGCACGGCGCGGCGCGCCGCGGCGATCCGCGGGTCCTTGCGGACGGGCTTGCCGCCGGCGTTCTTCATCCGACCCCGGGCTTTACCCCGGAGTCCCTCCATCCGATGGACCAGCGCCCGCTTGGCCCGCCCGTCGAGCTTGCGTCGGCCGCGGGGCAGATCGACCCTCCCCACCGGGACGGGGGGTGCCGCGAAGTCCTGCTGGCGCAGCCAGCCGGTCCAGCCGGTGTCGGTCAGGCACAGCAGTGCCGGGTCGGCGGGGATATCGGTGCGGACCTGCAGCACCGTGGCGACCATGCCGAACCGTTTGCGGCCCACGGTGATCACCGAACCCGCGGTCTGTTTGAGCATCGCCGCGCGGACGGAGTCCAGCCGGTCGTCCCGGGTCGCCTTCTCGGTGGACTTCTCCAGTCGGCCGAGGTCCGCACGGAGCGACATGTACTCGTCGAGCTGCCGGTCTCCGCCGGCGTCCTCGAGATCGGCCCGGATTCGGTCCCTCTCATCGGTCCTGCGTTCCACCGCCCGGGACCGGGACACCAGCGTGCGGTCGGTCTGGAACTGCGCGAACGACCTGCCGATCAGCGAGGTGGCCTCCGCCACGCCGAGTTGCTCCACGAGGTTGACGGCCATGGAGTAGTCGGGTGTGAACGCACTGCGCAGTGGGAATCGCGGGGTGTCGACCAGTGCGGACAGTGCGTCCAGGTCGAGGTCGGGCTGGTCCAGCACCACCGCGGTGCCCTTGGTGTCGATCCCCCGCCTCCCGGCGCGCCCGGTGATCTGCGAGTACTCCGCGGAGGTGAGCATGGCGTGGGTGTCGCCGTTGAACTTGGTGGTCTTCTCCAGGACGACCGCGCGGGCCGGCATGTGGATTCCCAGGGCGAGGGTCTCGGTGGCGAACACCACCTTGATCAGACCCGCCGAGAACAACTCCTCCACGATGGTCCGGAACAGCGGCAGCATCCCCGCGTGGTGGGCCGCGATGCCGCTGACCAGCCCGGCCCGGAAGGCGGTGAAGTCGAGCGCGTCCAGGTCGTGTCGGGGCACCTGTGCGCATGCGGCGTCGACGTGCGAGGCGATCCGCCGGGACTCCTCCCCGGTGGTCAGCCGCAACCGGGCCCGCCGCATCTGCGAGACCGCCCCGTCGCAGCCCGCCCGGGAGAACACGAAGTAGATCGCGGGCAGCAGATGGTCGTCGTCGAGCTTCTCGATGACGTCCTGGCGCCGCGCCCATTGCGCTCGGGGCCGGGCCGCGACCCGCTCGTCGTGATATCCGCCTCGGGTGCGCCGCCGTTGGTCGGCCGCCGCGCGGACCGGGATCAGATCCCCGTCCGTGTAGAGCATGTGTGCGAGCGGAACGGGCCTCAGCTCGGAGAGCACCACGGCGGTGTCCCCCCGGATCTCGCTGATCCAGTCCCCCAGCTCGTCGGTGTTGCTCAGCGTCGCCGACAGGCCCACCAGTCGAACCGCCGGATCGAGGGTGAGGATGATCTCCTCCCACACCACCCCTCGCGACCGATCACCCAGGTAGTGGATCTCGTCCATGACCACACAGTCCAGGTCGTGCAGGGCGGAGGAGCCGGAATAGATCATGTTCCGGAGGACCTCGGTGGTCATCACCACCACCGGGGCGTCGGCGTCGATCGAGTGGTCCCCGGTGAGCAACCCCACGTTCTCGGGCCCGAACCGATGACGGAACTGCCGGAACTTCTGATTGCTCAGCGCTTTGACGGGCGTGGTGTAGAAGCACCTGCCGCCGCCGGACAACGCCCGGTGGGCCGCGTACTCCCCGATGAGCGTCTTGCCCGAGCCGGTGGGCGCCGAGACGAGCAGATTGCGGCCGGCGTCGAGCGCGGTGAACGCCTCCAGCTGGAACGGGTCCGGGTCGAAGCCCTCCGTCTGCAGGAACGATTCGAGCAGCGTGCCCGAATCGTGGGGCTCAGAGCGTGTCGTCATACATCGCCCCACCCGACGGCGCCTGGAGGGGCCGGGCACCACCGAGTGGCTCGGGTGCGGACAGCGGGCCGGTGGACCGGACCGCACCGGAGCCGTCGAGGCGCTCGGACGGGCCCAGCGGCGACGCGGACTCGTCGTCGACCTCGAGCCACTCCTCGCGGTTCCTGCTCTTGCGCTTGTCGTGGATGCGGGCGAACTGGATGGACATCTCCACCAGGATGCACACCGCCCCGGCGAGGGCCAGCATCGAGAACGGGTCCTGCCCGGGCGAGGCCACGGCGGCGAAGACGAAGATCCCCATGATGATCCCGCGGCGGGACCTGGCGAGCACCTCGTACCGGAGCACTCCGGCGACGTTGAGCATCGCGATGAGCAACGGGATCTCGAAGCTCACCCCGAAGATCAGGATCAGCTGGATGAGGAAGGTGAAGTACTGCGTACCTGAGAGGGCGGTGGTCTGGACGTTGTCGCCGATCGAGAGCAGGAACTCGAGGGCGAAGACGATGACGATGTAGGCCAGGACGGCGCCGCCGATGAACAGGACGGCGGCGAGGAACGTGAAGGCGATCCCGTAGCGCTTCTCGTTCTTGTGCAGGCCGGGAGTGATGAAGGCCCACAACTGGTAGAGCCAGACCGGGCTGGCCAGCACGATGCCGGCGGTCGCGGCCACCTTAAGACGCAGCATGAACTGCTCGAAGGGGCCGGTGGCGAGGAGGCGGCACTGGTCCCCCGAGTCGCCGAGTTGGAGGCGGGCACCGGGTGGGATGTCGCAGTACGGTCCGGTGAGGATCTCACCCAGCGAGGGGACTCCGAAGAATCCGCTGCCGTACCACCAGAAGCCGAAGCCCAGCGTCACCACGATCGCCGCGAGGGCGATGAGCAGCCTCGTGCGCAGCTCGTAGATGTGCTCGATGAGCGGCATCGTGCCGTCGGGGTTCCGGGGCCGGCGCCTGCGCTTGGACAGCAGCCGACCGGCGCCGCCCCTGGGGGTGGCGCCGGTCTTCTCCGGTCCGCTCTGCGTCATCGGTGAGGTGGCCTGCTACCGCTGGGGGCCGGTGCCGCCGTCGTACGGCGCGGTGGGATCGAAGGGCTGCTGGGGGTGGCCGGGCTGCTGCGGCTGCTGACCCTGCGGCTGCTGGTACGGCTGCTGACCCTGCGGCTGCTGGTACGGCTGGCCCGGCTGCTGGGTCTGCGGCTGCTGGTACGGCTGCTGCGGGGCCGGCGGGTAGCCCTGTGCCTGGGGCTGCGCCTGCTGGGGCTGCGCCTGCGGCTGGACGTACTGCGCCGCGGTCGGCTGGCCGGCCTGCGTGAGCGCCTCAGGCTCGGCCGGCTTGTCGTCGTTCTGCATCTCCTTGATCTCCGACTTGAAGATCCGCATCGACCGGCCGAGACCGCGCGCGGCGTCGGGGAGCTTCTTGGAGCCGAAGAGAATCAGCACCACCGCGAGGACGATGAGCCAGTGCCAGATGCTCAACGCACCCATGTCAACCTCCGTTTGTGGGACAACATGCCCATGCTAACGCACCGAGGCCGACAGGCGTTGTCGCGGTCCTCGTCTGCAAAGGCGGTGACCAGCGGGTTCACCACGATTTCACGTCGACGATATCGAGTCGTCGCCTGCCGAGTAGAGCGCGAGTCCCGCGGTGGCCCGGGCGGCGATCTCCGCGGCCAGCGCGGGGTCCGACGGCGTCACCACGTCTGCGTGCCCGAGCAGGAACCTGACCAGCCACGCCCGGTCGTGATAGGCGATCGAAACGTCCAGATCTCCGTCCGGGCGCCGGACGACATCGTGGAAGCCGAACTCGTCGAGGAACCACGCCGCCGCCGCGGGGACGACGGCCCGCTCCATCAGGACGCCCGCCTCGCCGTCGTCCTGGGGTTCCGGTCCGAGCGCGCGGCGCGGTCCGACCTCCTCCACCCCGCTCATCCGGTCGGTGCGGAACGTCCTCCACTGACCCGTCCCGCGGTCGACGCCGTGGACGTAGGAGTGGCCGTCGGAGACCGAGAGGCGAGCGGGATCGACCACCCGGGTGGTGGAGGTGTCGGAACTGGCCGAGTGGTAGACGAATCGCAGCGCGTGTCCGTCGTGGACCGCGGTGCGCACCACATCGGCATCCGGGGTGGTGGTCTCCGGACGGGCGGCGTCGACGCCGCGTCCCCTGGCACCCGATTCGACACCCGCCGCGGTCCGGAGGGTCCGAAGCAGATCGCGCAGGGCGGTCTGGTCGACCACCTCGGGATGATCCAGGAAGATCGCGAGCCCGGTCTCCAGGGTGACGGCCTCCGCGGCGGTGAGGCGGACGGGCCGGTCGATCCCGGCGGTGAACGTCACCTCGACCAGCTCGGCGTCGTCGAGGTCCTCGGACGAGAACGCCAGGTCGATGAGGTCGCCCGGGCCGTACCCGGGGAGCCCGCAGGACCACAGCTGCCACAGGGCGTCCCGGAGCTGCTTGTCCGACATGCCGAGGTCCCGCGCGGCGTCGGCCACGGGCACGGCTCCCCGGGAGTGGAAGTACGGGACCACGCTGAGCAGGGTCGCCAACGGGACGGCACGGGGGGTCATCGGACGGCCTCCTGCGCCGCGGTGAGAATGGTCACGACCCGGACGCGCAGCTCGGCGGGTCTCAGGGCGACGGCGTCGGCGCCCTGGGAGGCGACCATCGACGACAGCTCGCCGAGGGGGGCACTCACCTCCAGGTCGATGCCGGCGCGACCGAACCGGGTCGCGGGCCCGGAACCGCGGGCCATCGCCCGGAGTTCGGCGGCGTGGCCGTCCGCCGCCCACACCGT
>NZ_JAALEA010000519.1 GCF_014145145.1 Dietzia cercidiphylli | reverse complement strand
GTGTCGGGGACCTGGGCGACCAGGCCCGGCGAGCGCGGGACGGCGAGGGTGATCACGGCCCCGACCAGGGCGACGCCCGCGAAGACGAGGAACGAGGTCTCCGCCTGGAGGCCCGCGGCGACGAGAAGGCCGCCGATGACCGGACCGAGAATTCCGCCCAGGCGCCCGAAACCCGCGCACCAGGCCACGCCCGCGGCGCGGGAACCGGTCTCGTAGTAGTTCGAGACGAAACCGTAGACGAGTACCTGGGTCCCGATGGTGCCCATCCCCGCCGCGGCGACGAGCAGGATCATCAGCGCGATCGGCGGGGAGAGGGTCACGGCGACCAGGGCGGACGTGGCCAGGAGGAAGGAGCAGGCCACGATCACGCGCGGGCCGTGCAGGTCGGCCAACCGCGACGCGGCCAGCCCGCCGGCGATGGCACCGCCGTTGAGGACCAGGAGGAAACCGAGGGAACTCTTGGCGTCGATACCGTACGACTCCATGATCGTCGGTAGCCAGGTGTTCAGCCCGTAGGTCAGGAGGAGTCCGGCGAAACTCATGAACCCGAGCAGGAGGGTGCCGAGTCGATAGGCCGGGGTCACCAACCCGGCGAATCCGGTGGGCGACGCTGCGGCGGTGCCCGCTGCGCCGGACCCGTCGGAGCCGGCGTCGTCAGAGGTCTCGGCGGGGGCGTCGATGAAGGAGTTGATCGGCAATCCTCGGGCGGAACACAGGGCGAGGGCCTCGTCGGTGCGTCCCCGCGAGGAGAGCCAGCGGGGCGACTCGGGCAGGGCGTACCACGCGTAGGGCAGGACGATGACGAGTGGCAGTGCGCCGATGAGGAAGAGTCCCCGCCACCCGATGTGGTCGCGCAGCAGCATCGCGAGGGCCGAGGCGAGGACTCCGCCGGCGGGGATACCGCTGTAGACCACGGCGTTGAACAGGTTCCGCCGCCCCGCGGGGGCGAACTCGGCGATGATCGCACCGGCGGTGGCGACGATCGCGCCGATGCCGAGGCCGGTGAGCAGGCGAAGGATCCCGAACGTCGTGATGTTCTGCGCGAAGGAGGTGGCGGCCATGCCCACCGAGAACCAGGCGATCGAGCCGAGCATGATCTTCCGACGGCCGATGCGGTCTCCGACGGCGCCCGCGCTCAGCGCCCCGATCATCACTCCGACGAGGGCGTACGAGCCCAGGGCGCCGGCCTGAGCGGCACCGAGGTGGCCGATCTGGCCGGGGTCCGCCATGAGCGTGGGCAGGATCGCGCCGTAGATGACGAGGTCGTAGCCGTCGAAGAGGATGGCCAGCGCGACGACGGCCAGGACCCCGTAGACGGTTCGCCGATGCGCGGGGGACTCCCAGACGTCGGCTGTGGTTGCGGTCTTCTCGGTCACGGTGGACCTCCGATGGGGGATGGGTGGGATGGGGATGGGTGGGAGCAGTGGCGGGGCGGGCGGTCAGCCCTGGTCCCCGCCGGCGACCGGGAGGACCGACCCGGTGATGTACGACGCCTCGGGGGAGGCCAGGAAGCAGATCGGGGCGGCCTGTTCGTGGAGGTCGCCGTAGCGACCGAGCGCGGTGGAGTCGACGGTCTGGTCCACGATCTGCTGGTACCAGCGCTTCTCCTCGTCGGTCCGGGCGTCACCGCCGCGGGGGATGCGGCGCTCCGGGGCGAGCGTTCCGCCGGGAGCGGTGGCCACCACCCGGATCCCGTGGGGAGCCGCCTCGAGCGCGAGGGCTGTGGTCAGTCCGTTCACTCCGCCCTTGGACGCCGCGTAGGGGACCCGGTTGACGCCGCGCGTGGCCACCGAGGACACGTTGACGATGGTGCCGGTCGCGACGGACACCATCGACGGGAGGACGGCCCGGCACATCCACAACGTGGGGAAGAGTGAACGGCGCACTTCCTTCTCGATCTGCTCCGGCGAGTACTCGTGGTAGGGCCGGGCCCAGATCGTGCCACCGACGTTGTTGATCAGTACGTCGATCCGGCCGTGGGTGGAGAGTGCGGCGTCGGCCGCGAATTGTGCGCCCTGGAATGTCTCGAGGTCGGCGACCACGGGGGTCACCCTGTGGCCGTCCGGCGACACGGCGGTCAGTTCCTCGGCGACCTCGGTGATCGCCTCCGCACGGTCGACGGCGGTGACGAGCGCGCCTTCCCGGGCGACCCGGTCGGCGACCGCACGACCGATTCCCTGAACCGCTCCGGTGACCAGGACGGACAGCCCGTCGAAACGTCCGGGGGAGAGGACGGGTGGGACGGCGTCGTGGTCACCGACCGGGGCGCTCATGACGCCGCCCCGACGGACGTGTCGGCGAGCGCGGCCCGCATGGTCGCCTTGGCGTGTTCGGTGTGGCGCCGGATCAGGTAGCGCGCCGCGTCGCGATCACCGTTCTCGAACGCGGTCACGATCTCGAGGTGCTCCGGCACGATGTCCTCCGACACCCAGCGGGCGTCCGGGAGGACGCTGTTCATCACCCGGGTGACCTCCAGGATCCGGTACGCCTGCAGGAGTGCCTCGTTGCCCGTGCACCGGAAGAGGTACTCGTGGAACTGGGCGTTGGCAGCGGTGAAGCGCGCCGGGTCGAGGAAGCGATCGCCGTGGATGTACTGGTTGGCCGACTCGGCGAGCATGCGGAACTCCGCGAGGCGAGTGGCGTCGAGCCGACCCATGGTGAGCTCGACGGCTCCGAGTTCGAGCGCCATCCGGGCGTCGAACTGGGCGTCCGAGTGGGTGATCCCGGGATGCACCTCGCCGCTGACGACACCGGTCGAGGACGTGATGGTCTCGGACCGCTCGCCGCCGGACAGCAAGAGGGACGACGACGTCGTCCTCGCGACGGAGGTCGGGAGGACGGGCTGCAGCGTCACGGGCCGAGGGATGTATCCCACCGGTCGGGCGGCGATGGGCGAGGTCGTCTCCTCGGCCGCCGGTCCCGGTGAGTACCCGGGCCCGAACACACCCGGGACACGGGACTCGAACCCGACCGGTCGGGCGGCGATGGCCGGCTGCGGGCCTT
>NZ_JAALEA010000518.1 GCF_014145145.1 Dietzia cercidiphylli | reverse complement strand
GCGAACACGACCGCGCCGAGCGCCGCGGCGGCCGCACGCCGAGTCCGGCGAGTGAGCCGGGTGCCGCGGCGACCGGAGGTGGGCTCCGGCGCCGGTGCGAGGGTGGTGGGAACCACGGGGACCTCCTGCGCTGTGGGTGTCCGGACCGCGTCCGGACAGAATTCTCTGACCGGTTCCATGCTCGTCCGCGCGCGGCCGCCGGTCTTGAGGCCGGAGGTGGAGAACCGGTTGGCACCTTTGGGGGAGGCCGGCGGCCTCCGGGCGCTAGTCTCGGCGCATGCGCGAGACCGTCATCCCCGTCCCCGGTACCTCCGGCCTGCAGGCGACCCTGCACCACGCCGAGACTCCCCGGGCCCTGCTCCTGCTGGTCCACGGCTTCGGTGAGCACTCCGGCCGGTACGGGCGGACGGTGGGGTTCCTGGTGGACCGCGGCGTGAACGTGGTCACCTACGACCTCCGGGGGCACGGCACGGCCCCCGGACCGCGGGCCAGGGTCGCGACGGAGGCCCACATCCGGGACAACCTGGCCGTCCGCGACGCCGTCGTGGAGTGGTGCCGCTCCCCGCGGGGCGGAGGGGCCGAGTCCCTGCCGCGACTGCTGATGGGGCACTCGATGGGCGGGTTGATCGCCGGGGAGTCCGCTCTCCGGCGTCCGTGGGACCTGGCGGGGCTGATCCTGTCCTCTCCCGGCATCGTCGTGGGCGAGAGCACACCCGCGCCGCTCCGGGCGGCGGCCCCGGTGATCGCCCGCCTCCTGCCGTTCCTCCCGGTGGAGAAGCTGGACCCGAACGAGATCTCCCGCGTTCCCGAGTACGTGGCGGACTACACCTCCGACCCGCTCGTGCACCACAAGGGGGTGCCGGCGCTGGCAGCCGGGACCCTCCTCGCGGGCGGGCAGAAGTTCCTGCAGCGCTCGAGCGCCCTGCGGTTGCCGACCCTGGTGATCAACGGGTCGGCGGACTCCATCACCTCGCCGACGGGCGCCCGTCGGTTCGCCCAGGTCGCGGGATCGGACCACGACCCGCGGCCGGAGATCACCTACCGGGAGTTCGAGGGCGGCCTGCACGAGCTGTTCAACGACCGGTGTGCGGACGAGGCGTACGCGGCGCTCGGGGAGTGGCTGGACGCGCGGCTGGGCTGACGTCCCCTGGGTCCGCGGAGCGGGGCGCACCGGAATCCGGTGCGCCCCGTGTCACGTGCAGAGCTGGAGAGCGTCAACTCCCCAGCGAACCCGCGCCTAGACCGGGCGCGGCGGCGGCCTCGATGCTCACCGTCTTGCAGCCCAGCGAGGTGTTGTTCCACCCGACGCCCGTATTGATGGCGTAGACACAGACCTTCTGGGTTCCGGTCTTCTTCACGGCGAGCCGGTTGTCGAAACCGTGGTTCCCGGAGATCCCATGTGCGTTGTTCACGTCGGACCTGGCCACATCGGCCCTGATCTTGTGGACCTCCACGTTGGCGCTCCCGGCCTCTCCGCCGACGTAGACGTGCATCTCTAGCGCAGTGCTCGTCTTACTCCGGTCGAATGACCACCCCTTGACGTCGATCGTTCCGGGGACGGACGACGCGGCGGTTTCGAATTTCCCCAGGGGGTTGGGGTCGGGGATGGTGATCGTCCTGCAGCTGATGAGCGCGTTGCCACCGTTCCCCACGCCGATCGCGTACGCGCAGACCTGCTGGGAGCCCACTTTCCTGGAGTTAATGAACGAGTCGAAGCCGTGGTTTCCCGAGATATTGTGGGTCGAGTTGACGTCGGGCCGGCTCTTGTCAGCGCGGATCTCGTGGCCCTCGACGCCGGGAGCGCCGGCTTGACCGCCGATGTAGACGTGGACCGCGAGCGAACGGGCGGCGTCGTCCCTGTCGAATGCCCAGCCGCGGACCGCGATCCGGCCGGGTTCGGCCACGGCGACCGAGTCGAAGTGGCCCACCGGGGCGTGCCCTGTCGGCGCTGGCGGAGTCAGGTTCTTCGGCCGTAGGTAGCCGATGATCCCTGCTTTGCTCATCGAGATGATCTCTGTCGGGGTGGTGCCGTTGTACGGGGCGTGGTTGTTCTGGCTGAGGATGCGGACGCTCCCGCCCTGGTCGGCCAGGACGATCCCGGCGTGGCCGTATCCACCTCCGACCGAGGCTCCCCACACCGCGACGTCGCCTTTGACGGGCGCGGTTCCGGATCCGAGCTTGTGATAGTGGGTCCCCGAGGCGTTTCCGAAGAGGTCCTTGGCGTTGCCGGACAACCGGGGCGCACCGACCACATCGCGGTTGTAGAACTGGATGAGGTCGACGCACTGGGCTCCGTAGGCTCCGTCGAAGTCCCACTTCCCACCATTGTGTTTGGCCACGAACTGGTCCACGGACATGGCGGCGTGGGCCGGCGCGGGGACGGCGATCGTCGAGATGGCCAGGGCGAAGAGAGACAGGAGTGCGGCCAGGAGGAAGCGGACTCTCCTGCCGGGCGCGAGCGGGGACAAGGTGGTCATGGCGACTCCATGGTCTCGGGTGCAGGGGGTGAGCTGCCGTCCTGCGTCGGTGATCGGGTCAGGCAATTCTCTGCGCCGTCTGTTCCGCTGTCTGTCCTGCGTTCGAGCGACATCAGTGCAGCCTGACTGCACCGTGGGCCGCACCGACCCCCTCCGACTACGCTGACGCCCATGCGACCTGAGCTCTCTTCCTACCGCCATCTCGCCGCCGGGAAGGTCCGCGAGTTATACGAGATCGACGGCGAGACGCTGCTCCTGGTGGCCACCGACCGGATCTCGGCGTACGACCACGTGCTCGGCACGCCGATTCCCGACAAGGGCCGTGTGCTCACCGCCATGAGCGCCTACTTCTTCGACGCCCTCGATGTGCCGAACCACCTCGCGGGGCCTCTGGACGACGATCGGATCCCCGCCGAGGTGCTCGGCCGGGCGATGGTCGTGCGCCGCCTGGACATGGTGCAGGCCGAGTGTGTCGCCCGTGGGTACCTGACCGGGTCCGGGATGGTCGAGTACCGCGAGTCGGGGTCGGTGTGCGGTGTCGAGCTCCCCGAGGGGCTCGTCGAGGCCAGCCGACTGCCGGAGCCGATCTTCACGCCCGCCACCAAGGCGGCGGTGGGCGACCATGACGAGAACATCTCGTTCGAGCAGCTCTCCGGGATCGTCGGCGACGAGCTGGCCGGCCGGCTCCGGACCGCCACCCTGGAGGTGTACGCGAGGGCGGCTGAGATGGCCGCCGACCGCGGGCTGCTGCTGGCGGACACGAAGTTCGAGTTCGGGTTGTCCGAGGGCGAGTTGATCCTGGCCGACGAGGTGCTCACCCCGGACTCCTCCCGGTACTGGCCGGCGGACCGGTACGAGGCCGGCCGCGTCCAGCCGAGCTTCGACAAGCAGTACGTGCGCGACTGGCTCACCGGCCCGGACTCGGGTTGGGACCGATCCTCGGATTCACCGCCGCCCCCGCTCCCACCGGAGGTGGTCGAGGCGACCAGGGCACGGTACGTCGAGGCGTACGAGCGGATCTCCGGCCTGCGGTTCTCGGAGTGGCTCGGCGGTGAGTCCGCATGAGCGCCTATGACGCCACCGGCAGCGGGACCGACACCACCGCCACCGATCAGCGGGTCCCCGCGCCTCCCCGGGCCGAGCGCCGCCCCCACCGCCGTGAGCACCACGGCCGCGTCTTCGTGGACGACTACGAGTGGCTGCGCGACAAGGACGCCCCGGCGACCCGCGAGTACCTGGAGGCGGAGAACGCGTACACGGACGCGATGACGGCCGGGCAGAAGCCGCTCGAGGACGAGGTCTACGAGGAGATCCGTTCCCGCGTCAAGGAGACCGACATGTCGGTTCCCGTGCGGGCCGCCGGCTGGTGGTACTTCTCCCGCACATCGGAAGGCCTGTCCTACGCGCGGCACTGCCGCGTCCCCGTGCCTCGCGAGTTCGTGGCGGATCCCGGCGACCCGGCCGGGTGGGTCCCGCCTGAGGTCTCGCCCGGTGTCGAGCTCCCCGGGGAGCAGCTGTTGCTGGACGGCAACGCCGAGGCCGAGGGGCACGAGTACTTCGCGCTCGGCGCGTTCTCGGTCAGCCACGACGGCCGCGTCCTCGCCTGGGCCACCGACACCGAGGGCGACGAGCGCTACACCCTGCGTTTCCGATCCCTGGATCCCGACTACACGGCGCCTGACGAGGAGATCTCGGGCATCGCGGCCGGCGTGACCTGGTCCCGCGACGGCCAGTACGTCTTCTATGTGACGGTCGACGAGGCGTGGCGCCCCGACACCGTGTGGCGTCACCGCCTGGGGACGACCCGGGACGACGACGACGAGGTGTTCCACGAGCCCGACGAGTCCTACTGGATCGGGGTCGGTGAGACGCGCAGCGAGAAGTACCTGCAGATCGCCGCGGGGTCCAAGATCACCACCGAGGTGTGGTGCCTGGACTCCGCCGACCCGGCGGGCGAGTTCTGGTGCGTACGACCTCGCGAGGAGGGCGTCGAGTACGACGTCGAGCACGCGGTCGTCGGCGGCTTGGATCGCTTCCTCATCACCCACAACGCGGGGTCGCCCAACTTCGCCGTGGTCGAGGCCCCAGCCGGACCGGTCGACCGTGACTTCCGCGAACTGGACCCGCTCGTGCCGCACCGCGACGACGTGCGGGTGGAGGGGGTCGACGCGTTCGCCCGCGTGCTGGTGCTCGGGTACCGGGAGCAGGCGCTGCCCCGGTTCTCCCTGATGCCGCTGGATCCCGCCTCCACCGCGGGTGTGGAGGCGTATTCGGTGTTCACCCCCGTGGAGTTCGACGAGGAGCTGTTCACCTCGGGCCCGGGGTCGAACCCGGAGTGGGACGCGCCGGTGCTGAGGTTCGGGTTCGGCTCGTTCGTCACCCCGGGCCGGATCTACTCCCTGGCGCTGGCCACGGGGGAGCGCACCCTGTTGCGCGAGCAGGAGGTGCTGGGCGGCTACGACCCGGCCGGGTACGTGCAGCGCCGCGACTGGGCCACCGCCGAGGACGGTACCCAGGTGCCGATCTCCCTGGTGATGTCCGTGGCCACGGCCGCCCGGATCGACGCGGGTGAGCAGGTGCCGACCCTGCTGTACGGGTACGGCTCGTACGAGACGAGCATCGATCCGGCGTTCTCGGTGGCCAGGCTGTCCCTGCTGGACCGGGGCATGGCCTACGCCGTGGCGCACGTCCGCGGCGGCGGCGAGATGGGCCGCCTCTGGTACGAGCGCGGCAAGACCCTGACCAAACGCGCCACGTTCACCGACTTCGTGGACTGCGCCCGCCACCTGGTCGACAGCGGGCTGACCGCCCCGGATCGCCTGGTCGCGGAGGGCGGCAGCGCCGGCGGGTTGCTCATGGGCGCGGTGGCCAACCTCGCGCCGGAGCTGTTCGCCGGCATCCAGGCCGTGGTGCCGTTCGTCGACCCGCTCACCTCGATCCTCATGCCGGAGTTGCCGCTCACGGTGATCGAGTGGGACGAGTGGGGCGACCCGCTGCACTCGGCGGAGGTCTACGACTACATGGCCTCCTACGCGCCGTACGAGAACGTCGAGGCCAAGGACTACCCGGCGATCCTGGCGGTGACCTCGCTCAACGACACCCGCGTGCTGTACGTGGAGCCTGCCAAGTGGGTGGCCAAGCTGCGGGCGGTGTCGACCTCGGCCAACTCAGCGGAGCGCCCCGTCCTGCTGCGCTGCGAGATGAGTGCCGGTCACGGGGGAGTGTCCGGACGCTACGAGCGGTGGCGTCAGACGGCGTTCGAGTACGCGTGGACCGTCCGCACGGCCGGCGCCGGCTAGGAGACTGCTGAACAAGCTGTCTTCTTGGGGGTGCGGGATGTGGCTCTCTGTGGGTGAGGGGCCGGTTGGCCGGGGCGCGGAGTGCGGGGCTTGAGATGCCCGGGGTCGGTGATCCGGTGGTGGTGCTCATGGCGGGTCGTTCGAGCCTCTGCCCGGGGGCGGCCCTGACATGCTGGTCAGGCCAGGGCCCAGGTTCCGTTCTGGTGGGTCAGGCCCATGGTGAGCAGTCGCCGCAGGTTGAGGGCGGCGACGCGGTGGTGGAGCCAGTTGTTGTTCTTGTCGACCCCGCGGTACGGCCCGCGGCGAGCGCCTCGGGTGAGCCAGGCGATCGAGCGCTAAACCATGGGGCGGTGCTGTCGGTAGACGGTCTTAAAGTCCTCGTCACCAGCCCGCTGGCGGTGCTGGCGCTGGAGAAGGTGATGCTCGCCGAGCAGCACGGTGCGTCCCGTGGCCGAGGTGGTGCACCGCTGGCGCAGCGGGCAGCCGCGGCAGGCTGCTTTGAAGGTGGCGCGGCCGTGCACTGTCACCGTCCGCGTGATGTTGCCGGGGCAGGTCAGCATGCCCGCCGCCGCATCGAACGTGAAGTCGTCGAGGGTGAACCCGCCCTCGACCGTAGGCCGTAGCGGCCACGGTTTGACCAGGGGCAGCCACCCTTTGTCGGTAAGGGTGGCCAGCATGCCGCCGCTGGCATACGCCGAGTCACCGAGCACCTCGACCTTCTCGTCGGCGCCGATAGTGGGATCGGCGGTGACCAGCTCCGCACCGATCGCGACATCGGAGTTGGTCGGCCCGTTTGTTTTGGTCAGCGCGCACATGGTGGTCAGGCCGGTGTCGGGCTCGACCACGATATGGGCCTTGAACCCGTCCTGGCGCCGTTGCCGGGTCTTGTGCGCGTGCCGGGAATCAGGGTCCACGGTGGAGATCACCCGATCCGGTGCCGTGCGGCAGGCGATCCGCCAACGCCCGTCCGTGCCATCAGAGTCGTCGGCGGGCTCGACGTCCTGACCGGCCACCAGCGCCAACAGCGCCACCGCCTCGGCCGGTCTGCCGCCGGCGGCGGTGATCGCCTGGGCATCCAGAGCCTCAAGCAGTGCCAGAGCGTCCGCGACCAGGGCAGAGACCAGCTCGTCG
>NZ_JAALEA010000517.1 GCF_014145145.1 Dietzia cercidiphylli | reverse complement strand
GGCTTACCGGGCGCGGTGTAGTCCTGCCCGCACACTGCCGCCAGCCGGGTGCACTCGCAGGCGATCAGTTCCTTCGCACCCGGCACCTCGCGGCCGACCCGACGGATCTGGGCGATGAGTTGGGTGATCGTGTCCTGACGGGCCACCGCGTCATCCAAGACCGTCGAATCCAGGGCGCGGCGGGTCTTGGTCTTGACCGCCCCGGTCTCGGCGATGACCTGGCGCACCACCTCGAAGATCCGCTGCGGTCGGTCACTGGCCGCCAACCGGCGCCGCCAGTAGGTCAACGTCGACGAATCGAACCCCTTCGCATCGACCGCATACCCGCACGCGGCCTTCCACCGCAGATCAAACGTCAACGCATCGACCGCCTCACGGTCCGAGTGGCCGAACAGCGCTTGCAGCACGATGACCGAGGCGATCACCTCACCCGGGATCGACGGCCGACCCCGGCCCGAGGGAAACAGATCTGCGAACAACTCCGCCGGAAACAGGCGGTCACGATGCTCGGCCAGCAACGCGAACACACTGCCGGGCTCGAGCAGATGCCCCGCCACCGACTCCACATCCAACAGTTCCCGCTGCCGATCCGACTCACCCTGCATGAGGCACATCATTTCAAACCGGCACCAACACCGCAGGCGAGCCACGTCCTTTGTTCAGCAGTCTCCTAGTCCGGCCGCGCCGGCCCGCCCAGTTCGGCAGTGCCGGCCCGGCCAGTTCGGCAGCCGCGCGCACACGCTGCAGCCGCCCACGAAATAACGTGAGCGGCTGCAGGTGTTGCGCGCGGCTGTGGTGGCGAGTGGTGGTCAGTGGTCGTCGGCGGTGACGGGGTCCGCGAGGTCGTCGGTGTCTTCGGGGGCCATGGTGCCCGCCATCGCGGAAGCGGGGATGACTCCGCCGACGAAGACCGCCAGGATCGCGAGGCCGCCCATCGAATAGGCGAGCCGGTGGCCGTTGCCCATCTCGGTGGTCGACACCCAGATCAGGACTAGCCCGATGACGAAGCAGATGCCGACGAGCGCCGACAGCGCGGTGGACCGGGCCTGAAGCAGTGTCTGCGTCTCGAATTCATCGAGGTAGCGGGCCGGGGCAGAGTCCTTCACATCGATCACCGTGCGCAGCATCGTCCACACGGTGCAGATCGCGACCGTCATGGGGAGCCACGCGATCACGATGGGCAGCCAGAAGTACCCCGCCACCGCGATCGCGGTCATGACGACGATGCAGACCCAGTTGAGGCGGACGAGCAGGCGGCGGCGCTGCGGGGTGCGCCACGAGCGCAGGCTGCCCTCGGTGCGGGCGAGCAGCTTCTCGTAGCGGCGCTCCGCGGCCGTCAGAGTCTCGCCTGTACGGAGGGTCTCGGTGTGAGTGCTCATGATCGGTCCTCTCGGGTGCGGCGGTAGATCTCGGCGGACATCGGCTGGAACTCCTCGCGGGAGAACACGGCCTCGACGGGCAGGTCGAAGACCGCGCAGATCCGGAAGGCCAGATCCAGGCTCGGGTAGTGGTCGCCTCTCTCGAGCGCCCCCACGGTCTGGGGGTTGACCTCGATCTGCTCGGCGAGTGCCGCCCGGCTCAGGCGGTGTTCGGCCCGCAGGACGGCGATCCGGTTGTGGAGGGGGAGCTTTTCTCCCCGTCGGACTGGGCTCATGCATCTAAGTGTTGGGAAAACCCAACGATTTGTCAATGTCCTGTTGTGAGTAGGCTGGTCACATGAGCAGCGGAAGCGTCCACGACATCACCTTCACCACCATCGACGGCGAGCAGGCCAGCCTCGGTGACTACGCGGGCCACGCGGTCCTGGTGGTCAACGTCGCCAGCGAGTGCGGCCTGACCCCGCAGTACGAGGGGCTGCAGGAGCTGGCCGACGACTACCGCGACCGCGGACTGTTCGTCCTGGGCTTCCCGTGCAACCAGTTCTCGGGTCAGGAGCCCGGGGACGAGGATGCCATCAAGGAGTTCACTCGCGAGAAGTACGGCATCACCTTCCCGCTGGCGGCCAAGGTCGACGTCAACGGCCCGCAGCGCCATCCCCTGTACGCCGAGCTCACCAAGGTGGCCGACGCCGACGGTGAGGCCGGCGACGTGCAGTGGAACTTCGAGAAGTTCCTGCTCTCGCCTTCGGGGGAGGTCGTGGGACGCTTCCGGCCCAAGGTGGAGCCCGGCGCCTCCGAGCTGGTCGACGCCCTCGAGGACGTCCTGCCGGTGTGACCGGGTTCCGGCTGGCGCGATCGCCGGGCCGGGGCCACCGCGCCGGCCCGGCAATATGACGTACACCTCGTCGTCGTCGTGTCGTCACGGACGCCTGCGATGATGCCCGCATGACCCCGCGCCTCATCGTCTCCGTCTCCGGCCTGCGCGACTCCTCGCTCGACGACGCCGTGGACATGGTGGGCGAGCTCCAACGCCGCTCCGTCCCCGTGTCGCTGCTCGTCGCGCCGCGGCGGGGGAGCGAGTACCGGATGGCGGACGACCGGGCCACGCAGGAATGGCTGCGTCATCGCCGGAGCCGGGGTGATGCGATCGTGCTGGGTGGTTACGACGAGGCCGCCACCAGGCCGCGCCGACCCGAGTTCGCCTCCATCGGCCCCGCGGAGGCCGCCGTGCGACTGGCCGCCGCCGACCGCATCATGGCCGACATGGGCCTGCGGACGCGGCTGTTCGCCCCGCCCCGGTGGA
>NZ_JAALEA010000516.1 GCF_014145145.1 Dietzia cercidiphylli | reverse complement strand
CTGGCCCGGCCCGCGCGCGGCGCGCGGGCGACCGCGGGTCCGCCCTACCCCTCCTGGTGGAGGGGCCGGCCCGCCCTTACCCCTCCTGGCGGAGGAACGGTGCGAGGGCGTCGAGCACGGCCGGGTCCTCGATCGTCGACGGGACGGTGACGTTCTCCTGACCGTCCGCGATCTGCCGCATCGTCTTGCGCAGGATCTTTCCCGAGCGGGTCTTGGGCAGGCCCTGCACGACCGTGCAGTCACGGAAGGTGGCCACCGCGCCGATCTCCTCGCGGACCATCGCCACCAACTCGGCGCGCAACTCCTCGGGGTCGCGGACCTGACCCGACTTGAGGACCACGTAGCCGACCGGCCGCTGGCCCTTGAGCTCGTCCTTCACACCGATGACCGCGGCCTCGGCCACGGCGGGATGGGTGGCGATCACGGCCTCCATGGAGCCCGTCGACAGGCGGTGTCCGGCGACGTTGATCACGTCGTCGGTCCGGCCCATCACGTAGACGTACCCGTCGGAGTCGACGTACCCGCCGTCCCCGGTGGAGTAGTACCCGTCGAAGACGGACATGTACGAGGAGATGAACCTCTCGTCGTCGTCCCACAGGCCCGACAGGGTGCCCGGAGCCATCGGCAACCGGATCGCCAGGTTGCCCTCCTCCCCGGCGGGGAGGGGGGTGCCCCGGGAGTCCAGGACGTGCAGGTCGTACCCGGGCACGGGCACCGTCGGGGACCCGGCCTTGATCGGCATAGGCTCGAGCCCGCGGAGATTGGAGGCGATGGGCCAGCCCGTCTCGGTCTGCCACCAGTTGTCCACCACGGGCTTGCCCAGTTTCTCCGTGGCCCACCGGTAGGTGTCCGGGTCCAGGCGTTCGCCCGCACAGAACAGGGTGCGCATGGCGGACAGGTCGTACTTGGCGATCTCGCCGCCCTCGGGGTCCTCCTTGCGGATGGCGCGGACGGCCGTGGGCGCGGTGAACAGCGCGGTGGCCCCGTGCTCGGCGATCACCCGCCAGAACGCTCCGGCATCCGGGGTGCCGACGGGCTTGCCCTCGTAGATGATGGACGTCGCGCCGACCAATAGGGGCCCGTAGACGATGTAGGAGTGTCCGACCACCCAGCCGACATCCGAGGCCGTCCACCACACCTCCCCGGGGCGGACCCCGTAGACGTTCCACATCGACCACGCCAGCGCCACGGCGTGGCCACCGTTGTCGCGGACCACGCCCTTGGGCAGGCCCGTGGTCCCGGAGGTGTACAGGATGTAGAGCGGGTCCGTCGCCCTGACGGGGACCGGTGCTGCCGGTTCCGAGGCCTCGACGGCACGGTCCCAGTCGATCCAGGTGGTGCCCGGTGTCTCGGGGAAGGTCTCGTCCGGGAACTGGTCCGGTCGGCCCGCCACGATCACGGTGCCCGGGGAGTGACGGGTGAGTTCCAGGGCCTTGGCGACCATGGGGAAGTAGGGGACCTTGCGGGTGGGCTCGATCCCGCCGGGCGAGGTCACCACGACCTTCGGCCGGGCGTCGTCGATCCGGATGGCCAGCTCCGGCGCGGCGAACCCCCCGAACACCACGGAGTGCACGGCACCGAGCCGGGCGCACGCGAGCATCGCGACCGCGGCACGCGGGACCATCGGCATGTAGATGACGACCCGGTCCCCCCGGCCCACGCCCTCGGCCGCGAGCGCGCCCGCGAAGGCCTCGACCTGCCCCAGCAGGCGGGAGTAGGTGATGGTCTCCTTGGCCCCGGTCACCGCCGAGTCGTAGATGAACGCGGCCTGATCCCCGCGTCCCGCCTCGACGTGACGGTCGATGCAGTTGTAGGAGGTGTTGAGCTCACCGTCGGGGAACCACCGGTAGAACGGCGGCCGTGAGCCGTCGACAGCCGTGGTGGGGGGAGTGGTCCAGTCGATCCCCCCGGCGGCCTCCAGCCAGAAGGCGTCGGGATCGGTGATCGAGAGCCGGTGGGCCTCGGCGTAGGTCGACGAGGTCGTGGAGTCCGACATCGGGTGAGCCCCTCTCGTGCGGGAGTGAAGCCCCCGATCAGCGCCGACGGCCTGTGACGCGCTTCACTCTAGTCCCAGGCCGAGGTCCCGATAGCGGGACATCCGCTCCGCGTACCTCCGCTCGGGGGGACGCCTCCGGACCTCGACCAGAGCCGCGGCGACGGCGTCGGCCAGCCGGTCGCAGAAGGCGTCCGGCTCGTCCGCCGCGTCGGGTCGCTCGGGTACCACCACGTCCACGATCCCCGCGCGGAGGAGGTCGGCCGAGGTGATGCCCTGCGACCGCGCCACCTCGGGCGCCCGGGAGGTCTCGTGGTACAGGATCGCGCTCGCCCCCTCGGGTGGGAGCGGGGCGAGCCACCCGTGTCGGGCGCACAACACCCGGTCGGCCGGGAGCATCGCCAACGCGGCACCGCCCGTGCCCTGG
>NZ_JAALEA010000515.1 GCF_014145145.1 Dietzia cercidiphylli | reverse complement strand
GGCGCCCTCGGTCAGCTGCCGGTCGGTGGCGCCACCCGCCCCGGCGCCCTCGACGGCGGTGCCGCCACCGCTCAGCCCCATGGACGCCCGGATCTGCTCGAGCTTGCTCCTGCCCTCCGACTCGCGGGTGAACGCGGCGGCGTCGAGCTGCGCGCTGGACGGGGACCCCGTGGCCTCCGCGAGCTCCTGCTTGCCGAGCGCCGTGGTGTAGCGGCCCTCGATCTTGGCGCGGATCTCGTCGAACGTGGGCGAGTTGCCGCCGCCGACCCCCTCCAGCGAGGACATGGAATCGACGGTCCGGTGCTGCATCTCCGCCTGGGTGGCCTGGAGCAGGAGCTGGTCCTCCTGGGCGAGAGTCTCGCGCAGTCGCTGGTCGGACTCCCTGACCGCCTGCTTGGCCTGCTCGGCGGCCTGCACCGCCTGGCCGTGTAGCTGCTTGGTGTTCTCGAGGTCCTGCTCCAGGGTGACCATCCGGCCGGCCAGCTGCTCGGCCTGCGCGTCGAACTGGGCGGCGCGGGCGGTGTCCCCCTCGGCACGCGCCGACTCGGCCACCTGGAGGGTCTGCCGGATCTGGCCCTGCACCTCGTCGAGCTGCCGGGACTTGGTGCCCATGGCGATCTCGAGCTGCTTGGCGTTGCCGATCACGGCGGCTGCCTGGTCCGTCACCGACTTGTGCTGCTGGCGGGCGTTGTCCATGGCCTGGCGGACGAGGATCTTGGGGTCCGCGTTGTCGTCGACCTTCTTGTCGAGCGAGGCCTTGAGGTAGTTCCAGCTCTTGGAGAACGGGTTCGGCATGGCGGGGTCCTTACTCTGTCGGCACCGGCGGGCCCCGGACCGGCAGATCGGTCCGGGGCGTGTTCCTACCTCTTGACGGTACCGAGCAGTGCGGCCACGGGCAGCGCGGTCCGCGGCAGGTAGGGCTGGCGCCACAACCCTCCCGAGGCCGCCCCGTGGGACTCGTGCTCCCACTGCACCCCGACGTCCGGCCGTCCCACGTTGAGGTCGTGGACCAACAGCGCGGCGAGCAGAGCCGACGAGGTGGCGGGTTCGAAGATCTCGATGCCGAACGCGTGCGCCCCCTTGTAGGTGGCGGCGAGGATCTTGTTCTTGGTGACCGAGCGGGTGTCGGTGGCGGGGGCGACGTTGACGGAGACGGTGTGGCCGTCCGCGAACGCGGTGGTGGCGCGCCAGCGCTGGACCCGCTTGGCGAGCGTGTAGTTGGGACCCTGCTGGGGGACCAGCGCATCGTGTACGGCCGGACCGTGCCCCTTCTCGTAGTTGCGGTGGAAGACCTTCTGTCCGGTCAGAGCGCCGACGATCTTCTTGACGTCGGTGGCCTTGCGCGCCGCGAGTGCCGCGTCCGAAGCCCGGCGGACGTCGGCGGGGACCACGAACGTGTCCATGGGGGTGGCGAGGTAGGCCAGGGCGTCGGCGGTTCCGTCCTTCAACAGGTCGACGACGAGGGCGTCGGCCGCAGACGAGAGCTGGACGTGGGTTCCGCCATCCGCGTAGAAGTAGCTGCCCACCGTGAGCGGGGCCGGGGCCGCTGACCGGGCCCAGGCGGCAAGCTCGGGGAGCTGGGTGAGCAGGTCGATGCCCGGCCGGCCGTCCGCGTCCGTGGGGAAGTGGAGCCTGCCCGCGAATCCTGCTGCCTGCTCGCGGAACCGGTCCCACACCGGGCTCGAGGGCAGGTCGACGCCCAGGACGTCGGCGCCCCAGCGCAACAACCGGGCGGCGGGCCCCATCTCGGAACCAAGGCCGAGCACGAGCATCGCGCGGCCCGGCAGTGAGAGCCACTCAGGGTTGTCCTGCACCAACCTGAGAGCGTCCGCGCAGCTCGGCTCGATCACCCCCGCGTCGACCCACGTGTCCAGCCGGGCGCGCAGCATCGCACCGGACAGTTCCTCGCCGCGGTAGGGGATGGACAGTTCCGTGGCGGGGGCCGCCGTGCCGTGGACCGTCTCGGTCCCCGGGGTGGATCGGGAGGGGACGACGGCGAGGTAGTCCGTCATCGGGGTCTCGACCATCTGGCCGTCGACCTCGTGGACGCCGACCATCCTGGACTGCAGCGAGTCGAGAGCCGCGCGGGCCACCCCGTCCCACGCGGCGGCATCGGCGACGCCCGCACTGACCAGTTCGGTGAAGGGCTGGATGTATCCCTTGCGCCAGTCCTTGATCTTGTGGACCCGGTCTCCCGCTGCCGGGTCCACGGTGGCGAGTGCGTCGGCGACGACCTGCTTGGCCAGCCGCCCGGACGAGCGGTTCCCGGCGGAATCGGTGGGGAACTGAACCCCGCTGCTGTTCGGTGTCATGGCGCTCCTGGATCGGGGACAGATTTATCCGAGGTTAGCCTCACATTCGGCCACGTGGGACCCTGTCGGGTGCCTTGCCGACGGCGAGTCCGCAGAATTCTGGTGAGAAGTGATCAATGTCACTAATAGAGGCCCCGCCGAACAATCTATAATCAAAAGCTCACTTATTAAGGTTCACATAAGTCGAGGTAGTCGCAGGGGCGGCGCCCTTCAGCAGCAATCATCGTCCGGACCACGGAGTCTGGGTGTAATCGCGCGGCTGGGTATTACCTGTGCCTAAACGAGACTTCTTGTAACAAGTCCAGAAAATTGCTCGATAGGGTGATGACACGATCCGACGGTGAGCGCCCCAGGGTGGCACGCCGGACCGGGCGACTAGGGGGTAACCCGGGTCGCTGGGTCGTCACCAACAACAGGAAGGCAATTCCTATGAAGAACTCCAAGCGGATGATGGCCGTCATCGCCGCCTCCGGACTCGCGCTCGGCACGATGCCGGGCGTCGCCAACGCTCAGAGTGTCGAGCTCGGCCTCGGCCTCGGTGCGGCCCTCGGCTCCGGCGAGCTCGCCCTCGACCTCGGTGCGGCTCTCGGTTCCACCATGCCGGAACCTCTGCCGACCCCGGGAACGGGTTCTGCTGCTCTGCAGGGTCTGTCGTCGGATCTGCCGGGTAGCTCGGAT
>NZ_JAALEA010000514.1 GCF_014145145.1 Dietzia cercidiphylli | reverse complement strand
CGCTCGCCGCCGGAGAGGTCGCCGACCGGCGTGCGCTGGCGGGCGGGGGTGAAGCCGAGGCGCTCGGCCAGCTGGGAGGCGCTGAGCTCGATGTCACCGAACGCCACGCGGGCGGCCACGTCCTCGATCGCCTCGAGCACCCGCTGGTCGAGCGGCAGGTCGTCGAGCTCCTGCTTGAGCCACCCGATGCGGACCGTCTTGCCCTCCTTGCGGCGGCCGGCGGCCAGGGGGGCCTCACCGGCGAGGGCACGCAGGAGCGTGGTCTTGCCGGAACCGTTGACGCCCACCAGGCCGAGTCGTTCGCCGGGGGCCAGTCGCCAGGTCAGGTCCTCGACGAGGGTGCGGCCGTCGGGGGCGTCGAGGCGCGCCTCCTCGAGCTCGATCACCACCTTGCCGAGCCTCCGGGCGGCGAAGCTCGACAGGCGTAGTGAGTCACGGGGCGGCGGCACGTCCTTGATCAACGCCTCCGCGGCCTCGATGCGGTACCGCGGCTTGGAGGTCCGCGCCGGTGCGCCGCGACGCAGCCAGGCGAGCTCCTTGCGCATGAGGTTCTGCCGCCGGGACTCGGAGGCAGCGGCCTGTCGGTCCCGCTCGGCGCGGGCGAAGACCCAGTCGTTGTACCCGCCCTCGAACTGCTCGACGCGGCCGTCGACCACCTCCCAGGTGTGGGTCGCGACGGTGTCGAGGAACCACCGATCGTGGGTGACCACGACGAGGGCGGAGGACCGCGCACGCAGGTGGTCGGCGAGCCACTGCACGCCCTCGACGTCGAGGTGGTTGGTCGGCTCGTCGAGGACCAGCAGGTCGAGGTCCTGGACCAGCGCCGCGGCCAGGGAGACCCGCCGCCGCTCGCCGCCGGACAGATCGTCCACCGCGGTGTCCAGACCCAGGTCGTGGATGCCGATCCCGTCGAGCACGGCGCGGATCCGCGAGTCTCCCGCCCACTCGTGAGTGGCCACGCCCAATCCCCCGAGCACGGACTCGCCCACGGTGTCGGCGGCCAGCTCGGTCCGCTGGGTGACCACGGCCAGCCGCAAGCCGCTCACGCGCGAGACCCGTCCGGTGTCCGGCTCGGCCACCCCGGTGAGGATCTCGAGCAGCGTGGTCTTGCCGCCGCCGTTGAGGCCGACCACGCCGATGCGGTCGCCGGCGTTGACGCCCAGGGAGACGTCGTCGAGCACCTGTCGGATCCCGAAGGACACCGACCCCTGCTCGAGGTTGATGAGGTTCGTGGGGGCCATTACTGCTCCGGTGTCTGTTGCGGGTTGTCTATGACGTGGGCGCCGGCGACGGGGCCGCGGGTGAGTCGGACCTCGCGTGCGACGCCGGTCTCGCTCACCTCGGCCGCCACCGCGATCGCCTGCTCGCGGTCGGCGCAGAAGAACAGGCAGGTGGGACCCGAGCCGGAGACCATACCGTGCAGCGCACCGGCCTCGGCTCCGGCCCGGAGGGTCCTGCGCAGGGCCGGCATCAGCGAGAGTGCGGCGGGCTCGAGATCGTTGGCGAGCACCCCGGCCACCCGCGCCGGGTCGTCCCCGGCCAACGCCTCCACCAG
>NZ_JAALEA010000513.1 GCF_014145145.1 Dietzia cercidiphylli | reverse complement strand
CACGCCGTCGAGCCCGGCGCTCGGCGCCACCCTCCCCGCGTTCCCCGCGATGCTGCGCAAGCAACTCAAGGGCGCGCCGTACCCGGCCCCCGTCGCGATCATGGCCGCGGCCGTGGAGGGCGCCGGGGTGGACTTCGCCGCCGCCCAGGCGATCGAGGCCCGCTACTTCGCCGGACTCGCCACCGGGCAGACCGCCAAGAACATGATCCGCGCGTTCTTCTTCGACCTGCAGAAGGCCAACGGGCTCGCGAAGGCGTACGGGTCGGCTGACCGCGAACCGATCACCAAGGTCGTGGTCCTGGGCGCCGGGATGATGGGCGCGGCGATCGCCTACGTGTGCGCCAAGGCCGGTATGGAGGTCGTCCTCAAGGACATCGACCAGTCCGCCGCCGAGCGGGGCAAGGGTTATTCGGAGAAGCTCGTCGCCAAGACCGTCGCCCGCGCCGCCGAGGGCGAGGCCCGGGACGCCGCGCAGGCGAAGGGCGAGGCGCTCCTGGCGCGCATCACCCCCACCACCGACGCCGCGGCCGCCTCCGGTGCGCAGGCCGTCATCGAGGCCGTGTTCGAGGACCCGAAGGTCAAAGAGACGGTGTTCGCGGAGATCGCGCCGCACATCGCCCCGGACGCGCTGCTGTGCTCCAACACCTCGACCCTTCCCATCACCATGCTCGCGGGCGGCGTGGACCGGCCGGCCGACTTCATCGGCCTGCACTTCTTCTCGCCCGTCGACAAGATGCCGCTGGTCGAGATCATCAAGGGCGCCGAGACCTCGGAGAATGCCCTCGGGCGCGCCCTGGCACTGGTCGCGCAGATCGGCAAGACCCCCATCGTCGTCAACGACTCCCGCGGGTTCTTCACCTCGAGGGTCATCGGGACCTTCACCAGTGAGGGCATGGCGCTGCTCGCCGAGGGCGTCCCCGCGCCCACCGTCGAACAGGCCTCCTCGCAGGCCGGCTACCCGGCGCCGGTGCTCGCGCTGATGGACGAACTCACGTTGACCCTGCCCCGCAAGATCCGTGACGAGACCCGCCAGGCGGCCGAGGCAGAGGGCCGGCCGCTGCCCGACCACCCGGGCAACGCCGTACTCGACACGATGATCGACGAGCACGACCGCAAGGGCCGCTCCACCGGCGCCGGCTTCTACGAGTACACCGACGGCAAGCGCTCCGGACTCTGGCCGGGCCTGGCGGAGGCTTTCGGCCCCGCCACCGAGATCCCGCTGCAGGACGCGATCGACCGGATGTTGTTCGCCGAGGCGATCGAGACCGTCAAGTGCCTCGACGAGGGCGTGCTGGAGACCACCACCGACGCCAACGTCGGCTCGATCCTGGGCATCGGCTTCCCGGGCTGGACCGGCGGCGTCGCCCGCTACATGGACCAGTACCCGGGCGGCCTGCCCGGCTTCGTCGCCCGCGCCGAGGAGCTCGCCGAACGCTACGGGGACCGTTTCACCCCGCCGGAGTCCCTGCGGTCCAAGGCCGCCTCCGGCGGCACCTACGAGGAGGTCCAGCCGTGATCCGTACCCGCTTCACCGAGGAGTTCGGCGTCCGTCATCCGATCGTCCAGGGCGGCATGATGTGGGTCGGCCGCGCCGAACTCGCGGCCGCCGTGTCCGAGGCGGGGGCGCTGGGAATCATCACCGGGCTCACCCAGCCGACGCCCGAGGACCTGGTCCGCGAGATCGCCCGGTGCCGGGAGATGACCGACCAGCCCTTCGGGGTCAACCTCACGATCCTCCCGTCGATCACGCCGCCCCCGTACGCGGAGTACCGCCAGGCGATCGTCGAGTCGGGCGTGAAGATCGTCGAGACCGCCGGGTCCAACCCCAAGGACCATCTCCCTGTCTTCCACGACGCCGGCGTCAAGGTCATCCACAAGTGCACCTCCGTGCGGCACGCACTCAAGGCTGAGAAGCTCGGCGTGGACGCCGTCTCCATCGACGGCTTCGAGTGCGCCGGACATCCCGGTGAGGACGACGTCCCCGGTCTGGTGCTCATCCCCGCCGCGGCGGCCCGGCTGACCATCCCGATGCTGGCGTCCGGAGGCATCGCCGACGCCCGCGGCCTCGTGGCCGCACTGGCCCTGGGGGCCGACGGCGCCAACATGGGGACGCGGTTCATGTGCACGGCCGAATCGCCGGTCGCGGACCAGGTCAAGCAGCAGATCGTCGCCAACTCCGAGCTCGACACCACGCTCATCTTCCGCACGCTGCACAACACCGCGCGGGTCGCGGCGAACGCCGTCTCGGCGGAAGTGGTGGCCAGGGAGGCCGAGGGCGTGGAGTTCTCCGACATCCAGCACCTCGTCGCCGGGGCCCGGGGCCGCAAGGTTTTCGAAGACGGCGACCTGGACGCCGGCATCTGGTCGGCGGGTCAGTGCCAGGGCCTGATCGACGACGTGCCCACCGCGGCCGAGCTGGTCGACCGCATGATGGCCGAGGCCGAGTCGATCATCACCGACCGGCTGGCCGGCATGGTCGCCGCCGCGGAGACGGTCCGATGACCCCCACGGGCCGGGACGCGGTCATGGTCGACCGCGACGACCTGGGTGTCGCGACTATCAGCATCAACCGACCCGACCGGATGAACGCGCTCGACCACCCGACGGTGAGCGCACTGGTGGAGATCATCTCCGAGCAGAGCCTGGACCCCGACACCAGAGTCATCGTGCTCGCCGGCGAGGGCGGGGCGTTCACCACCGGGGCGGACCTGCAGGCCATCCGGGAGGGAGCCGACGACGCTCCCGGTCCCGACGTCACCATGGACAACGCCGCGGCTCTGGTCCGCGCGGTGCTGACCGCCCCGGTTCCGGTGATCGCCGCGGTCAACGGTCCGGCGGCGGGGGTGGGCGTCTCGCTGGCGCTGGCCTCCGACCTCGTACTCATGGCCGACGACGCGTACCTGCTGTTCGCGTTCACCAACATCGGGCTCATGCCGGACGGCGGGGCCAGCGTGCTCCTCCCCGCGGCGGTCGGCCGCTCCGTCGCCTCCCGGATGCTGCTGCGCGGGGACGCCGTGTCGGCCGCGGAGGCCCGGGAAGTGGGGTTGGCCCTGGACGTCCTGCCCGCCGCGGACCTGCG
>NZ_JAALEA010000512.1 GCF_014145145.1 Dietzia cercidiphylli | reverse complement strand
GGCGGGCTTCTCCGGACGTACCCTGGTGGCGAACCTCCCGGGCTCTTCGGGCGGGGTGCGCGACGGACTGGCGGTACTCGACGAGTTGTTGGACCACCTGCTCGCCGTCCACGCCCACGGTGGCGGGCACTGACCGTCCCCGCCCGCAGCCGCCCGGGACCGAACCGCGAGGAGGAACCGACCATGACCGTCCGCAGTCCACTCGTGCAGATCACCGAGACCGCGATCGACCCCCGTGAGGTCGAGAAGGCCGTCTGGAGCACCGCCGACGGCGCCATGGTCACGTTCTCCGGGGTGGTGCGCGACCACGACCACGGTCGCGACGTGCTCGACATCGAGTACTCGGCCCACCCCACGGCGCAGGACGTCCTCGAACGGCTCTGCGACGAGGTGGCGACCGAACACACCTCGCCCGACCTCGAGAAGGGCGGACCGCTCGACCCGCGGCGCTCCGTCCGCATCGGCGCGGTGCACCGAGTGGGGGTGCTGCCGGTGGGCGAGGTCGCCGTGGTGGTGGTGGCCGTGGCGCCGCACCGGGCCGAGGCCTTTGCCGCCTGCTCGGAGCTCATCGAACGACTCAAGCGCGGGGTGCCCATCTGGAAGCGGCAGCGCTTCACCGACGGCGTCTCGGAGTGGGTGGGCGTCGGCGACTGCTGAGTCGATCAGGCTGGCCGTCTGCGGGATCCGGGCCAGTGGTGACCCGGCGGGTTGACGAGTGTGCCGTCGTCGGCGATGGTGCGATCCGCGTAGGCGTTCCACTCGCGTTCCCGGATGGCGTCACGAGCACGGGCCAGGGGGCCCTTGGGTCTGGTGCGGTGTTCGTGCCCGGTGTCGGTGATGATGACGAGATCACCCAACGGCCCGGACCGGTAGGCGTTGGTCCCGAATGTCTTCTCCCGGTGGTGTTTCCGACACAGGCAGACGAGGTTCCACTCGGTGGTCGGCCCGCCGAGTTCAGGGTCCTTCTTGTTGAACGCGAGCACATGGTCCACGTCGCAGTCCTTGGCGGGAACCGAGCACCCCGGGTGCCGGCAGGTGCCGTCGCGCAACCGGATGCGCTCGGCCATCGCCGGGGTGATCACGTAGCGCAGGGCGTGTTCCGGGGAGTCGAGCACGCCCGGGGCAGGGTCGATGAGCTCGAACCGCACGCTCGCGTCGTCCCCCTCGAGCAGTTCCGTGCAGAGCCACTCGAAGCTGCTGTACGCGCCGTGGACGAACTCGACACGGTTGGGCAGGCCCCGGGCCGCGGAGGCGATCACGCTGATGCGGATCGGCTGACCGGCCCGCGCGGCGTTGCCCAGTGTGGGCCGGGGCAGGTCCGCGCCGACCCTGACGTCGCCGAGTTCGATGCCGTCGTGCTCGATACCGTCGTGCTCGGACGCGCGGGCAGCGGCGGAGGCGGTATCGGCCGCGGACCGGCCCGCATCAGACGGGTGGACGGCGAGCGCGGCGAGGGCGTCGGCGCGGAGCTGGTCCATGGGACGATCCAACCCGTCCGCCGAGGCGGCCGACGCGTCGGTGTCGATGCGACGCCGAAGGAGTTCGGCATCGGCAGCGGTGAGCCTGGCCCACATCGTGGCCATGCCGTTCCGTGCCCCGCGGAATCGGACCGAGCGGGTAGCGGCCGCCGCGGCGGCTGCATCCTCCGCGGCAGCCGGGTCGTGTCTCCCCACGGCATCATCGATCACGGAGTCCACCGCGGTGCGGCTCGGCCGGTCGCCACCGTCGAGGTCGTCCATGACACGCGCGACCACCTCGTCCTCCACGACCGACACGATCGCGTCGGGCACCTCGGCCAGGCGGCACGCGATATCGATCGCCAACTGCTCGGGCATCAACCCGCGGTCGATCGTGGACCGCAGACGGGGCAGTCGCCGATGGATCTGCGTCCCGGCCGTCACCAACCGCGCAGCGTGCCAACACGTGAGCTGACACGCCGCCACGAGGTGATCGCGGGCCCGCGCCTGCGGATCCAACCGGGCGTACGCGGGCCGGCGCGAACCGGCGCCCTCCTCGTCGTCCCGAGCCTGTTCGGACCGAGCGAACTGGTCGACCAGGACATGCGCCGCTGCCAGCCGCGTGGCCCCGGCATGGTTCT
>NZ_JAALEA010000511.1 GCF_014145145.1 Dietzia cercidiphylli | reverse complement strand
ATCGACGGTGTTGCGCTAGCTACCTGAGACTGCCTCGGGGAATGCGTGCGGAACGCTCTTCTCGTCGGGGGTCGGTCGCTGGCCGGTCGGTGGTCGTCGGCACGGCGGTGAGCGCCCCGGGCGGGATCAGGCGGGCAGCAGCGCCGCGAGCTCCTCGGCGGCCTCGTCCCCGTAGGCCGCGGCGAGTCGCCGGCGCGCGGCGGCGGAGTCGATGCTCCACTCCTGGGTGCCGGTGGTCTCCAGCACGTGGGTGGCGATGAGAGCACCGAACTGGGCCGAACGCTCCAGCGAGAGGCCGTCGACCACACCGGTGAGGAATCCGGCGCGGAACGCGTCGCCGACGCCCGTGGGGTCGAGCAGGTTGTCCGAGGGCACGATGCCCACCTCGAGGGGCTCGGCGCCCTTCTCCACGATCACCACGCTCTTGCCTCCGCGGGTGGTGATGCGGGTACCGACCTTGTCGTCCAGCTCCTCGGCCGTCCACCCGGTCTTGTTCAGCAGGAGTTCGTACTCGTACTCGTTGGTGAACAGGTACCGGGCGCCGTCGACCAGCGCTGCGGCCGCCTCACCGTCGAGGAACGCCAGCTGCTGGGAGGGGTCGGCCGCGAAGTCGAGCCCGAGCTCGCGGCACTCCGCCGTGTGGGAGTTCATCGCGGTCGGGTCGTTGGCGCCGATGAGCACGATCTCGGGCCGACCGATGCGGTCGACCAGGCGGGCCAGGGAGATGGTGGCCGCCTCACCCATCGCGCCGGGGTAGAACGAGGCGAGCTGGGCCATGTCCGAGTCGGTGGTGCACACGAACCGTGCGGTGTGCAGGGCGGAGCTGATGTGGACCGCCGAGGTGTCCACGCCGTGCCTCTCCAGCCAGTCGCGGTACTCGGCGAAGTCCTCACCCGCGGCGCCCACCAGATGGGGACGACGGCCGAGCACGCCGAGCGCGAACGCGATGTTGCCACCCACTCCGCCGCGGCGGATCTGGAGGGAGTCCACCAGGAAGCTCAGCGACACGTGGGCGAGCTGGTCCGGCAGGAGCTGCTCGGAGAACCGACCCGAGAAGGTCATGAGGTGGTCGGTGGCGATGGAACCCGTGATGACTACTGACATGCTCCAGACAGTAGACGACCCGGGCCGACCAGCGATCGGCCCGGGTCGTCAGTGCCCGGCTGGACTCAGTTGAACGAGTCGCCGCAGGCGCACGAGCCGGTGGCCTGGGGGTTGTCGATGGTGAAGCCCTGCTTCTCGATGGTGTCGACGAAGTCGATCGACGCACCGGTCAGGTAGGGCACGCTCATCCGGTCGACGGCGAGCTTGATGCCACCGAAGTCGTCCACGACGTCGCCGTCGAGCGAGCGGTCGTCGAAGAAGAGCTGGTACCGCAGGCCGGCACAACCACCGGGCTGGACGGCGATGCGCAGCGCGAGATCGTCGCGACCTTCCTGGTCGAGGAGTGCCTTGGCCTTCGAGGCGGCGGCGTCGGTGAGCAGCACACCGGTGGCGGTGGTCTCCGTGGCGGTGTTCTCCGCAGTGGTCATGTCGGTTCTCCTTGCGATCCGAGAGGGTCTTCGGTGGCGTCCTACGGTGGTGCAACGCCCACCGGGGAGCTCTCTATTCCCCGGACGCCGCGTCGCCTGACACGATACGCCTGCGAGGAGTGACGGGTGAATGTCCTCGGCGGGGATCGATCGCCTAGCCTGGGTATGTGAAGTTGCGCGCATTCGGCTCCAGTAAAGACGACCCCGGCAAGGGCTCCGCAGGTACCGACACCGGGCCGGAGTCCTCCCCGGGCACGGATCCGGGGCCTGCAGGGGACGCCCGTCGGCCCGCGGGCAAGGGCAAGCCCACCCCCAAGCGGCGGGACCAGGAGCGCGCGCGCGGCCTGCGGACGGGTCCCGTCACGGCGCCGGTCACCCGTAAGGAGGCCAAGGAGCGCCGGAAGGCCGCCGAGGCCAGCATGACCAAGGACGAGCGCAAGGCCGCCCGGGCCGAGCAGCGTACCGCCCGTGAGGAGCGCCGCCAGCTCATGATGGCCGGCGACGACCGTTACGTGCTCTCGCGGGACCGCGGCGAGGTCCGTCGCTTCGCCCGCGACTGGGTGGACACCCACCGGCGCCTGATCAACTTCTTCATGCCGCTCGCGCTGTTCGTGATCATCTTCCAGCTGATCCCCAACCCGGAACTGATGTTCTACAGCCAGAACCTGTTCCTCATCCTGATCGTCGTGGTGGTGGTGGACGGAATCCTCCTCGGACGCAAGGTCAACAGTGTCGTCCGCGAGCGGTTCCCGGACACCGAGGACACCGGGTTCGGCATGGGCTGGTACGCGGTGATGCGGGCGACGCAGCCGCGGATGCTCCGCACCCCGCGCCCCCGGGTACGCCCGGGCGACTCCATCTGACCTG
>NZ_JAALEA010000510.1 GCF_014145145.1 Dietzia cercidiphylli | reverse complement strand
GACCTGACTTCCACAAGTTTTAGTGTCACCCTGCGTTGATCGCGTCGATGACGGCTCGCGCGGCGTCCGGGATTGTGGGTTCGACGAGCATTTCGTGGTCGCCAATGGCGACGGTG
Source organism: Dietzia cercidiphylli (assembly GCF_014145145.1). Lineage (GTDB taxonomy): Bacteria > Actinomycetota > Actinomycetes > Mycobacteriales > Mycobacteriaceae > Dietzia > Dietzia natronolimnaea. Next base: position 1,077 of record NZ_JAALEA010000510.1, on the reverse strand, counting down.
ACCGTGCGCAGCGGCCGCAGGGTGGTGACGATCTTCTTGATCGACATGCCGGTGACGTCCTGCAGGTGCCGCGCCACGGCCAGGGCCGCGAACACGACGGTGAGGTGAGCTTCGATCGCATCGCGGGTGCGGTGGAAGATCGGGCGCGCCCTCAGGTCGGCCTTGGCCATGCGGAAGGACTGCTCGACTTTCCAGAGGTCGTGATAGGCCGCCACGACGGCATGGCCGTCCATCGCGGCCGGGGCGATGTTGGTGACATACCCCTTGTAACCTGCAGATTCGCGGGCCCGCTGGATCGAGGCCTCGTCCAGGATTACCTTCTGGTCGGTGACCTTGACGAACCGCTGCTTCTTGAGTGGTTCTGCCCGGTCGGCGACGCGTTGGGCGCGGTCGATCTGCGCGTTCAGCGTCCGCCGGTCTCGCTTGGCCCGCTCCCATTTGTAGTGCCACACCACCCGCCGGTCTCGCCGGTCCCGGCCCTGTCCCATTGGGCGGATCAGCTCCACGACGCCGTCGTCGGCAATCACGTTGCCGCGGCGGCCGAAGTGGTCCTCAAGCTCCTTGGGCGCCTTGGAGGTGCGGGAGCCGACGATGAACGACAGGCCCGCATCTTCCAGCGCATTGAGGTTGGCCGCCGACAGCATGCCCGCATCGGCTACCACGACCATGTCGCTGATCTGGTGGCGCTTCTGAAAGGCCGTGATGACCGGGATTAGCGTCTTGGTCTCTGCCTTGTTGCCCTCGAAGACGTGCACGTCCAGCGGGAACCCGTCCCGGGCCACCAGCAGGCCGACGGTGATCTGCGGGTCGACCTTGCGCTCTTTACTCATACCGACTTTGCGCAGGTCATCTTCTTTTTCTGCCTCGAAATACAACGTGGTCAAGTCGTAGAGCACCAACGCCACACCGGGGCCCCCGGCGCGGTTGACGTGGGCCCAGCAGGCGGTGGCGATCAGCGCGCGGTAGTCCCGGCCGACCACTCGCTGTAGACAGTTGTAGAGCGTGTTGACGTGCGGTGGTTTCGTCCCCAGTTCGCCCAGGACCCGAACCGAGTCCAACTTGCTGGTCGGCTCCACC
>NZ_JAALEA010000050.1 GCF_014145145.1 Dietzia cercidiphylli | reverse complement strand
CACGCGCTCGCGCGAGACGCCATCCGCGGGAGCGCCTGCCCGCCATTGCTTGGCCAACGACTGCGCGCGCCACCCCGGGATCGGGGCGGCGTGCGCAGTCGTCGGCCGCGCCGGTCGGGTGGCGACGGGTCAGGCGTCGTGGATGATCACGCCGCGCATGATCTTGCCGTCCTGCAGATCCCGGTAGCCCTCGTTGACCTGCTCGAGCGAGTAGGTGGTGGTGATGAGCTCGTCCAGCTTGAGCTTGCCCTCGTCGTACAGGCGCAGCAGCTTGACGATGTCGTACTGCGGGTTGGCCGAACCGAACAGGGTGCCCGTGATGGTCTTGCCGAACAGCGCCATCACGGTGCCGCTGACCTGGACGGTCTTGTCGGTCATGTTGCCCAGGCCGGTGATCACCACGGTGCCACCCTTGCCGATCACGTCGAAGGCGCTCGAGACGACCTGCTCGTCGACGGTGCCCACCAGGATGAGCGCCTGGTCCGCCATCTGGCCCCAGGTGAGCTTCTCCACCTCGGCGTGGGCCTCGGCGGCGTCGGCGAACGCGTGGGTGGCGCCGAACTTGAGGGCCTCGTCGCGCTTGAACTGGACGGGGTCCACCACCACGACGTGGCGGGCCCCCGAGTGGACGGCGCCCTGGACGGCGTTGATGCCGAGCCCGCCGATGCCGTAGATCACCACGGTGTCGCCCTGGCGCACGTTGCCCGCATAGGTGGCGGTGCCCCAGCCGGAGGGCACGCCGCAGCCCACCAGGACGGCCTTGTCGAGCGGCAGCCAGTCGTCGACCTTGACCACCGAGTGCTGGGAGATCACCGAGCGCTCGGAGAAGGTGCCGAGCATGCACATGGCACCGAACTCCTTGCCGCCCGAGCGGAAGCGGAAGGTGCCGTCGGGCATGTGCCCCTCGAGGATCGTGGCACCCATGTCACAGAGGTTCTGTCGCCCGGTCGAGCAGTACCGGCAGGTGCCGCAGTTGGGGATGAAGGAGCACACCACGTGGTCGCCCGGCTTGACCTTGGTGACGCCCACGCCCACGGCCTCGATGACGCCGGCGCCCTCGTGCCCGCCGACGATCGGGAAGCGCGGCGGGAGCGAGCCGTCGGACAGGTGCAGGTCGGAGTGGCACAGGCCTGCGGCCGTGTACTTGATCAGGACCTCGCCGGGGCCGGGATCGTCCAGGTCGAGCTCGATGATCTCGAACGGCTGGTGGAGGTCGAACAGTACTGCTGCCTTGGTCTTCACGGCGGTGTTCCTTTCGGGGGAGCGGGTGATCGGAAGTGGAGAGGGGGTGTGGACGGGGCGGGTGGGCAAGGGGTGTGGGACGTCAGGAGAGGTCGCAGAGAAGGGGAGTCGCCGGCGTCCCCGGACGAGTCACGGGGACGCCGGGTCCCGGTCCCGGGGGTCGGAGGGAGTCCGACCCGGACCAGGTCAGAGCTGGATGTTGACCGACCTGGTCTGCGTGTAGAGGTCCAGTGCACCCTGGCCCAGCTCGCGGCCCCAGCCGGACTGCTTGAACCCGCCGAACGGCATGGCGGTGTCGAAGCCGTTGTACTGGTTGACCCAGACCGAGCCCGCGTGGAGGCGGCTGGCGACCTTGTGGGCCTTGGAGATGTCCTTCGTCCACACCCCGGCGGCCAGGCCGTAGATCGAGTCGTTGGCCTGCCGGACCGCGTCGTCGACGTCGGTGAACCGCAGGGCCGAGACGACGGGGCCGAAGATCTCGTCCGTCACCACCCGGTGGTCGGGCTCGACGTCCACGAACACGGTCGGCTGGACGAAGTAGCCGGTGTCGCCGTGTCGGCCGCCGCCGGTGAGGGCCCGCCCGCCGTCCTCGATGCCGGCGCGGAGGTAGTAGGAGACCTTGTCGAACTGGTCCTGGTCGACCAGCGGGCCGAGCTCGGTGGCGGGGTCCAGGCCGTGTCCGATGGTGGCCTGGGCGGCGGCGTCGGCGACGGCCTGCGTGAACTTCTCGTAGATGGAGTCCTCGACGTACAGGCGGGTGCCGGCGGTGCAGGCCTGGCCGTGGTTGAACATCCACGCGGCCACGGATCCGGCGACGGCGGCGTCGAAGTCGCAGTCGGCAAAGACGATGTTGGCGCTCTTGCCGCCCAGCTCGAGGGAGACCTTCTTGAGGTTGCCCTTGGCGGCGTCGACGATCAGCTTGCCCACCTCGGTGGAGCCGGTGAAGGCCACCTTGTCCACGTCGTCGTGGGCGGAGATCGCGGCGCCGGCGTCGCCGAAGCCGGTGACGATGTTGACCACGCCGTCGGGCACGCCGGCCTCGGCGATGACCTCGCCCAGCAGCAGCGCGGTCAGCGGAGTCTGCTCGGCCGGCTTGAGGACCAGGGTGTTGCCGGTGGCCAGGGCGGGGGCGAGCTTCCACGCCGCCATGAGCAGCGGGAAGTTCCAGGGGATGATCTGGCCGCACACGCCCACGGGGACGCGCTGGGTGTAGGCGTGGAACTGCTTGTCGCCGGCGAACGGCATCGACACGTTGACCGTGGAGCCCTCGATCTTGGTGGACCAGCCGGCGTAGTAGCGGAACACGTCGGCCGCCCACGCCACGTCCACGGCGGTGGCGATCGCGACGGACTTGCCGTTGTCCAGGGCCTCGATCTGCCCGAAGAGCTCGGCCTTGGCGTCCAGCAGGTCGCCGATGCGCCACAGGATCTGCTCGCGCTGGTTGGGCTTCATGGTCGCCCACGCGCCGTCGTCGAAGGCGCGGCGCGCGGCGGCGACGGCCCGGTCGACGTCCTCGGGTCCGCCGTGCGCGACCTGGGTGATCTCGGCGCCGGTGGCGGGGTCGTAGGTGCCGAAGGTGCGGCCGTCCGCCGCGTCGACCCACTGCCCGTCGATGAAGAGCTGGTGCGGGCGGCCGAGGAAGTCGCGGGCCTCGGCGCCGAGTCGCTCGTCGCCCTGGGTGGTGGCGCCGGTGTCCCGGGAGAGTGTGCCGGTCATTGTGTCCTCCAAGAATCCCGACCGGCTCAGGTGTGAGGCCGGTCACAACCCATCATGGGGTCGTGGACGGGACCCGGAGTGTTCAGTTTCTGGACACCTTCTAGGACAGGCCGAATTCCCGCATCCGGGCGTAGAGGGTCGTCCGGCTGATGCCCAGCCGCTTGGCGGCGCGGGACCGGACGCCGTCGCAGTCCGCCAACGCGGCCACGATCGCGTCGTACTCGCCCCGTGCCAGCTCGCCGGCGCGCGGAGGCCGGACGGCACGGGCCCGGGAGGGCAGTGAGTCCACGTCGAGGACTCCCGACCCTCTCCTGGCGGTGTGGGTGAGGCAGTCGCCCAGGACGGACCGCAGTGACACCAGCCCGTTGGGCAGGTCCAGTGCGCAGACGGCGTCCACGAACCGGACCGTCACGGTCGGCGCCCCGACACCGCGCCCGGCGGCCAGCTCCGCGACCATCCGGCGCACGATCTCGCCACTCTCGGAACCGCGCTCGTGCAGCGGGCGCAGGACCGTCCGGGCGCCGCACGCGTCGAGCACCTCCGT
>NZ_JAALEA010000509.1 GCF_014145145.1 Dietzia cercidiphylli | reverse complement strand
CGGCGTCCGGGTCCCGGAAGGTCGAGGGCCTGCGGGCCAGGACCGCGCGCGCTGGCCGTATCTGGGTCGAGGGCATCCACGACGCGGCCATCGTCGAGAAGATCTGGGGCCACGACCTGCGGGTCGAGGGGATCGTCGTGGAGCCACTCCACGGGATCGACGACCTGCCCGCCCTGGTGGCGGAGTTCGGGCCGACGCCGCAGGCGCGCCTGGGCGTGTTGGTCGACCACCTGGTCACGGGCAGCAAGGAGTCACGCATCGTCGCCGGGCTCGGCGGCGACGTGCTGGTGACCGGACACCCCTATGTGGACATCTGGCAGGCGGTCAAACCCCGGGCCGTGGGGATCCACGAATGGCCGGTCGTCCCACGGGGCGAGGACTGGAAGACCGGCATCTGCGACCGGCTCGGATGGGGTGAGCCGGCCGACGGCTTCCGGCGGGTCCTGGGCGCGGTGAGCACGTACCGGGACGTCGAGCCGGCCCTGCTGGGTGCGGTCGAACGTCTGGTGGACTTCGTCACCGAGCCCGCCTGATCCCCACCGGGGGCAGCTCACCCGGGTCTGCCGACCCCGTCGTCGTCTCCACGGACGGGCAGGCGGGCGTCCAGGATCATCCCGACCAGTCCCACCGCCGCGAAGGCGCCCGTCGCCCACAGCGCGGCGGTGCCGTCGCCCTCGGTGAGGGAGTGCCCCAGCAGGATCGCCGCGACGGTCCCCGGGGTGCTGCCGATGACGGTCGCGGGCAGGAACTGACGGAACGGGATCGAGGTGAGGGCGG
>NZ_JAALEA010000508.1 GCF_014145145.1 Dietzia cercidiphylli | reverse complement strand
GGGACCAGCCTCAGGCTCCCGACGGAGAGCCATCCGCGACGCCGGAGGCGGGCGTCCACCGCCGCGACGCGGGGGTCCGCGCGCAGCGCGGCGGTGCGGCGGTGGCCCAGACGGCGGACGCCGACGAACGCGAGGGTGGCCGCTATCCCGGAGGCCACCAGTGACCACGGGATCGCCACCGCGGGAGCGAAGAGCACAGCGGCCGAATAGGTGAAGGTCGACCGGGGGACCGGCGCCACGGTGACGATCGCGTAGGCGGAGAAGAACGCGACCGGGAACCACGGGCCCAGCTCATCCGCCCAACCGCGCAGCTGCTCCAGTCCCGGGGTCGGGACGACGGTGGCCAGCACCACCAGGGCCAGGACGACCGCCACCCACCAGATCACCCGTCCGCGCACGGGTCGACTGTAGTCGCCGGGATCGCGGAGCCCACCCCTGGTGACCCCGCACACATGGTCACGTCTCGACAGCGGGAGGGGCTGCATTAGAGTCCGTGGTGACCCCCTTCACTCCACAAGAGAACGAGGTACCGGTGTCCAGTCCGACCACAGGTCCCGACCTTCACTCCTGGTACGCCTCTGTGGGAGCCGTCCTCGCGAAGGCCGCCCGCAAGGATCCCGCCGAGATGCCCGAGGACGCCTGGCGCGCCCTCGTGGCCACGACCCGCGACGGGATCGAGGTGAACCCCCTCTACACGCGCGCCGACGAGACGCCCGAGCGCCCGGCTCCGGGGTCGTTCCCGTTCGTGCGGGGAGGGGACCGGTCGGGGCTCCCGGAGAACGGCTGGCACCTCAGCGCCAGGGTCGAGGCCAAGGGCGACCCGAGCGAGGTCAACACCTCGGTCCTGGACCTTCTCGGCCAGGGCGCGTCCGCGCTGTGGTTGCGGGTGCCGGCCGCCGACGTGGCCGCCGTCCTCAAGGACGTCTACCTGGACCTCGCGCCGGTGACCTTCGACGCCGGATCGGACCTCGTCGAGGTCACCGACGCGTTCCTCCAGCTGCTCGACCAGCGCAGGGCGGCAGGCGACGGGGTGACCGACCGGTCCGCGGTGATCGCCGACCTCGGCGCGACACCGGTCACCTCCGCGTATGCCGCGGGCGCGTCGTCGGAATCGGTCGACCTCGACGCGGCGGTCGGCCTCGCCGTCCGTGTGGCCGAGCGCGAGGAGACCCTCCGGACCTTCGTGGCCGACGGCACCGTCTTCCACGCTGACGGCGCCGGGGACGCGCAGGAGCTCGCCTACGCGGTGGCGGCGGGCCTCGAGTACGTGCGGGGACTGGTGTCGGCGGGGCTCGACGTCGAGGTCGCCCTGCGCCAGATCTCGTTCCGACTGTCCGCCACGGACGACCAGTTCGTCTCGATCGCCAAGTTCCGTGCCGGGCGCCTGATGTGGGCCCGCGTCGCCGAACTCCTGGGCGCACCCGACGCGGGGAATGCGCCGCAGCACGCCGTCACCTCCTCGGCCATGATGGCGCGACGCGACCCGTGGGTGAACATGCTGCGCACCACTCTCGCCTCGTTCGGGGCCGGGGTCGGCGGTGCCACCTCCGTCACCGTCCTGCCGTTCGACGCCTCCCTGCCCGGGGGCCTGGAGAGCGCCTCACCGGCCTTCGCCGAGCGCATCGCACGCAACACCCAACTGCTGCTGCTCGAGGAGTCCCACCTGGGGCATGTGGTCGATCCCGCCGGAGGATCCTGGTACGTCGAGTCGCTCACCGACTCGCTCGCCGAGGCCGCCTGGTCCGCGTTCCAGACCGTCGAGGCCGAGGGAGGACTCGCCGCCGCCATCGCCTCGGGGAGCGTCGCCGCCGCGATCGCCCGGGTCCGCGAGGCCCGCGATGCCGACATCGCCCACCGCACAGCGCCGATCACCGGTGTCTCCGAGTTCCCGAACCTCGCCGAGCCACCGCTCGACCCGGCTCGGCGCGGCGGGGAGGACTACCGGTACGGGCGCGACTTCGAGGCCCTGCGGGACCGTTCCGACGCGCACCTCGAGGCCACCGGCGCCCGGCCGACGATCCTGCTCGCCGGGCTCGGCCCCATGGCGGAGACCACGGGTCGGGTCACTTTCATCGCCAACCTGCTCGCGGCGGGCGGGATCGAGGCCCGCAACCCCCTGGCCACCGCGGCCGACCAGTACGCCGGGGTCCGCGAGGGGGAGGAGATCGCCGTCCTCTGCGGCGCCGACAAGCGCTACGCCACCGAGGGCCCGGAGGCCGTCCGGGCGCTGCGCGAGGCGGGTGTGACGACGGTGTACCTCGCGGGCGCCGAGAAGGGGTTCCCCGCCGACGCCGACGACCGACCGGACGGATACCTCGCGACCGGGATCAACGCCGTCGCCGCCCTGACCACCCTCCTCGACCAGCTGGGAGTGAAGTGAGATGACCACCTTCCCCGATTTCAGCATCTCTCCGCTGCGCGGGTCCACCGACGGAGCCCCCCAGCCGGGTTCCGTCGACGAGGGCCCCACGTGGGAGACCCCGGAGGGCATCGACGTCAAGCGGGTGTTCACCAAGGCGGACCGTGACGCGGTCGAGACGGGCAGTGCCCCGACCGACGACGGCGAGAAGGTCACGCCCTTCCCGCTGGACACCGTCCCGGGCGCCGCGCCGTTCCTGCGCGGTCCGTACCCGTCCATGTACGTCAACCAGCCGTGGACCATCCGGCAGTACGCCGGCTTCTCCACCGCGGCCGAGTCCAACGCCTTCTATCGCCGCAACCTCGCGGCGGGCCAGAAGGGGCTGTCGGTCGCGTTCGACCTGGCCACCCACCGCGGGTACGACTCCGACCACCCCCGGGTCGCCGGGGACGTCGGGATGGCGGGTGTGGCGATCGACTCGATCCTGGACATGCGCGAGTTGTTCGACGGGATCGACCTGTCCGCGGTCTCCGTCTCGATGACGATGAACGGCGCCGTCCTGCCGATCCTCGCGTTGTACGTGGTTGCGGCCGAGGAACAGGGGGTGGCTCCGGAGCAGCTCGCGGGGACCATCCAGAACGACATCCTCAAAGAGTTCATGGTCCGTAACACCTACATCTATCCGCCCACGCCCTCGATGCGGATCATCTCGGACATCTTCGCCTACACCTCCCGCAAGATGCCCCGGTTCAACTCGATCTCGATCTCCGGCTACCACATCCAGGAGGCCGGTGCGACGGCGGATCTGGAGTTGGCGTACACGCTCGCGGACGGCGTCGAATACCTGCGCGCCGGGCTGGACGCCGGGCTGGAGATCGACAAGTTCGCCCCTCGGCTGTCGTTCTTCTGGGCGATCGGGATGAACTTCTCCATGGAGATCGCCAAGCTGCGGGCGGGCCGCCTGCTCTGGAGTGAACTGGTGGAGAAGTTCGGACCGCAGAACGAGAAGTCCAAGTCCCTGCGGACCCATTCCCAGACCTCCGGCTGGTCGCTCACCGCCCAGGACGTGTTCAACAACGTCGCCCGCACGTGTATCGAGGCCATGGCCTCGACGCAGGGTCACACGCAGTCGTTGCACACCAACGCCCTCGACGAGGCGCTGGCGCTGCCCACCGATTTCTCCGCCCGCATCGCGCGGAACACCCAGCTCCTGCTCCAGCAGGAATCGGCGACGACCCGCCCCATCGACCCCTGGGCGGGGTCGTACTACATCGAGTGGCTCACCGCTCAGCTCGCCGACAAGGCCCGACTGCACCTCATCGAGATCGAGGAGGCGGGCGGGATGGCACAGGCGATCGGCGAGGGGATCCCCAAGCTCCGCATCGAGGAGGCCGCGGCCCGCACCCAGGCGCGGATCGACTCCGGTCGCCAGCCGGTGATCGGGGTCAACAAGTACGTCGTCACCGAGGACCAGGAGATCGAGGTCCTCAAGGTCGAGAACTCCCGCGTGCGCACCGAGCAGCTCGCCAAGCTGGACAGGCTCCGGGCTGAGCGCGACGAGGCCGCCTGCCAGGCGGCCCTGGACAGGCTCACCGAGGCCGCCGGCGGCGGGGCCGGGAGCGGTATGGAGAACAACCTCATGGCGCTGGCCATCGACGCCGCCCGCGCCCACGCGACCATCGGCGAGATCTCGGACGCGCTCGAGAAGGTCTACGGTCGACACAAGGCAGAGATCAAGACCCTGTCCGGCGTGTACCGGCAGGAGGTCTCCAAGGAGGGCGCCGTGGACAACGTCACCAAGGCGATGAAGATGGCCGAGGAGTTCGCCGAGTTGGAGGGTCGCAGGCCGCGCATCCTGTTGGCCAAGATGGGACAGGACGGCCACGACCGCGGGCAGAAGGTCGTGGGGACCGCCTTCGCCGACCTCGGCTTCGACGTGGACATGGGCCCGTTGTTCCAGACCCCGGAAGAGGTCGCCCAGCAGGCCGCGGACGCCGACGTCCACGTGGTCGGCGTGTCCTCCCTGGCCGCCGGTCACCTCACCCTGGTGCCGGCACTGCGCGAGGCGCTCGCCGCGGTGGGCCGTGCGGACATCATGGTCACCGTCGGTGGCGTCATCCCGCCCGGTGACTTCCAGGAACTCTACGACGCCGGGGCGACCGCCATCTATCCCCCCGGCACCGTGATCTCGGACGCGGCGATCGAACTGCTCGGGGCACTGGCCCGGGAACTCGGTCACGAGCTGCCCTCCGCCGGCCCGGAGTCCCCGGGATCGGACGCCGCGGGCTCGGCACCGGCGCGCCCCGGCGAAGGGGCAGGGGCGGGGGCCGAGTCCTGAACCGCCTCGGCTCCGGTCCCGATCCCGCGGGGTCGGGCAACGTCTCGGGCAGCCTGTCCACCACGCTCGGTACGGGTGCGGTCCGCGGTCCGGTCCCGTCCGCGACGGGCCCGAGGCCGCGCCGGGAGATCGACGTGGCGGCCCTCCTCGAGGGGGTGCTCGAGGATGATCGTCCCATCCTCGCCCGCGCCATCACGTTGCTCGAGTCCACGAACCCCGCACACCGCGAGAAGGCCCAGGAGTTGCTTCTCGGCGCACTCCCGCACGCCGGTGGCGCGTTGCGCATCGGGATCACCGGGGTACCGGGCGTGGGGAAGTCCACGTTCATCGAGTCCTTCGGTCTGTATCTGGTGGAGAAGGGCCACAAGGTGGCGGTCCTCGCCGTCGACCCGTCCTCCACCCGCACCGGCGGGTCGATCCTCGGCGACAAGACCCGGATGGCCACGCTCTCGACGGAACCCCGCGCCTACATCCGGCCGTCGCCGACCTCCGGCACGCTCGGAGGGGTGGCGAAGGCCACCCGCGAGACGATGGTGCTGCTCGAGGCGGCGGGATTCGACGTGATACTCGTCGAGACGGTGGGGGTGGGACAGTCCGAGGTCACCGTCGCCGGAATGGTCGACTGCTTCACGTTCCTCACCCTCGCCCGCACCGGAGACCAGCTCCAGGGCATCAAGAAGGGCGTCCTGGAGTTGGCGGACGTCGTCGCCGTCAACAAGGCCGACGGCCCCCACGTCAAGGACGCCAGACGCGCCGCGCGGGAACTCGGCGCGGCACTGCGACTCGTGCGACCGTCGGACTCGGCGTGGAAGGTGCCCGTCCTGACGATGTCGGGTCTCGAAGGTGACGGTCTGGACGACTTCTGGGATGCCGTCCGTTCGCACCAGGACACGATGGGGAAGATCGGCGAGGTCGCGGCCCGTCGAGCCCGTCAGCAGGTGGAATGGACCAGGTCGATGGTGCACGACACACTCATGGCGAGACTCGCGGCCGACCCCGAGGTGCGTCGGGTCACGGCCGATGTCGAGCGACGTGTCAGCGAGGGGACGTTGACGGCGGCCCTCGCCGCCCAGGCGATCATCGACGCCTTCGACAGCTGACGCGCCGACTCGTCGGCGAGTACGTCAGGCGTTCCACCACCTGCGGACCAGGTACTCGCGCTCGGAGGCGTTCTCCGTGAGCTGGTGGGCACGCGCCCAGGCCCGGCGCGCCTCCTCACCGCGGCCGAGTTCCTCGAGCGTCGTCGCCCGCGCCGCGTGGAACGGGTGGTGCCGCTCGAGCTCCGCCTCTCCGGCGAGGGCGTCGAGTTGCCGAAGGCCTGACTGCGGTCCGTCGCGGCGACCCACGGCCACCGCACGCGCCATCCGGACGACGGGTCCGGGTGCGAGAGCGAGGAGGAGGTCGTACAGCACCACGATCTGTGCCCAATCGGTCGACTCGACGTCTCGCGACTCCGCGTGGACCGCGGCGATCGACGCCTGCACCGAGTAGGGCCCCGGACCGCCGGCCGCGGCCTCCATCGCCAGGGCCAGCCCCTCATCCGACGCCAGACGGTCCCACCGGTCCCTGTCCTGCTCGCGCAGCGGGACGGGCAGGCCCTCGTCGTCGACCCTGGCCGGCGCGCGTGCCTCGGTGAGCAGCAGGAGCGCGAGCAGGCCCGTCGCCTCCGGCTGCCCCGGTACGAGCCTGTGCACGATCCGGGCGAGGCGGATGGCCTCCGTCGTGAGGTCCCCGCGCAGGTGGCCGTCACCGGTGGACGCGGCGTATCCCTCGGTGAAGATCAGGTAGATCACCGCGAGCACCGCGGGCAGTCGAGCCGGCAGATCATCCGGGCCGGGCGTGCGGATCGGGATCCGCGTGACCCGGAGGCGCTTCTTCGCCCGGACCAGGCGTTGCTGCACCGTCGTCACCGGGAGGAGGAAGGCGTGGGCGATCTCCGTCGTCGTCAGCCCGCCGAGGTACCGCAGGATCAGCGCCACCTGCTCGTCGGTCCTGAGCGTGGGGTGGCAGCACGCGAAGAACAGCTCGAGCCTGTCGTCAGGGATCTCGTCCGGTTCCACGACCGCACGGACCGGCGGCGCGGAGGTTCGTCGGTCCTCCTCGACCCGGAGACGCGCGAGACGCTCGGTGAGCGCCTTCTCCCGCCGGAGCCGGTCGATCGCCTTGCGGGTGGCGGTGGTCGTGAGCCACGCGAGCGGGGAGTCCGGCACCCCGGTACGGGGCCAGGCCTCGATCGCCGCTTCGAGCGCGTCCTGGGCCGCGTCCTCCGCGAGATCCAGATCCCCGAAGCGTGACGCCAGCGTGGCGAGGAGGCGCGAGTGCTCCTCGCGCCGCAGTGCGACCAGCACGTCCGACGCCGCCGGGCCCGGGGCGGTCACGGGGTCACCCCCGCGTCGCCCCGGACCCGTCGGTCCGGCATCAGAACTCCAGCATCGCGCGGACCTCGACCCGTCCGCCCCTGGCGCCGGGGCACTTGGCGGCCCAGGCCAGCGCCTCGTCGATGTCCGCCACGTCGATGACGATCGTGCCGCCCACGAACTCCCTGCTCTCGGCGTACGGACCGGACGTCACGACGGCGTCCGTCCCGCCCGCGGGGATCCTGACCGTGACGCCGGTCTCGGGGTCCTCCAGAGCGAAGCCACCGGCGAGGACGCCGGCCTTCTCCAGCTCGGCGTCGAAGGCCATGAACTCCTCGACGCCGGGCCCTTCCTCCTCGCCGCAGCGCACGTCCTCGAGGTTGGCCATAAGCAGCAGTACGTACTTCATGTCGATCTCCTGACTGGGAGTGGTGGATGCCGGCCGCGGTGTTGTGCGCCGACACCTCCATGACGAACAGCCGCCGCAAGATCGACAGGTTCGCACAATAATTCTCCGCGCTCTTCCGGATTCCGCTCCCGGGCGCACCAGGACGGGAGTCCTCAGCCGTCGGATCCACACGCTGCAGGCTCACCCACACGCGACATCACGTCCGGGAATGACGATCACGCGTGTGGATTCAGACGTGAGACGACCGAGGAGGCGGTAGAGGTCGACGCCCGGCCCGCCGACGCCCGGGGTCAGTACCGATCGTCTGTTCTCCTTCGTCGTGACCGCGAGCCTGTCCGCGGTCGTGCGGCTCACCCTACGAGAACTCGGCGCCGAATTCAGGCGTGCGGAGAGAGGAGCTTTCGCGCCGGTTCCTCGATGAACCGGTAACTGGCCGCGCCCACTGCGATCGACCCGGCCACGGTCACGGGCCAGATGGCGCCCATCCGCCGGGTCCACAGCGAGGTGCGGGTGAGCGGGAACGCGTAGTGCAGCACGATCAGGTGCCAGAGGAAGATCCCGTACGACCAGCGGCCGATCGCCTGCAGGGGTGCCGACTCCAGGACGCGGAAGCGCGTGCCCGCCGGGGCCAGGACGACCGGCCCGAGGAAGAAGAACGCCATCGCCGCGGTGAGCCCGTTGCGCGCGGCGTACTCACGGCCGCTCGGGTGGTGGAAGCCCTCGGAGAACCAGCGGGTCGACGTGGTGGCGAGCAGCGCCCCGGCGCCGGCCGTCCACCAACCCCACCTGGCATAGGATGCCCGGCTCAGTCGGGCGAGCAGTCCCGGGCGGGCGGTGGCCAGCTCGGCCAGCAGCATCCCGGAGGCGAACCAGGCGGAGAACGCCGGCGGCAGGATCTGGACGTTGATGCCCCTGGGCAGGAGCCGCAGGCGCTGCCAGGGGATCAGCGGGAACAGCAGGCCGGAGAGCCCGAAGGCGCCGACGGCGGGCAGCCGCCATCGGGCCCTGTCGCCCCGCAGGTTCCTCATCCCGGTCCACAGCGCCGGGAGCGCCAGGTAGTAGGCCATCTCGACCGCGAGTGACCAGGCGTGCGTGAGCCCGGAGACGAGAAACCTCCGCTGGTAGATCTGCGTCAGGGTGAGGTTGCGCAGCCAGACCACGGGGCCGTTGATCCGGTTCTGGGGGAGGAGCACCATGGCGACGGCGACGAGCACTGAGTACGCCGGCATGATTCGCACGAGCCGGGCCCGCAGGTAGGGGATCACCGCGCGGGCCGTTCCCGGCCGGTCGCGGCGGGCGTGGTCGGAGTGAGCCCGCCACAGCAGGAAGCCGGTCTTGGCGAAGAACACCGCGACCAGCATGTCCAGACGACCGTAGAGGCGGCGCACCGGCGTCCCGTAGGACATCCGGGTCACGAACGCGACGTGGGTGGTGATGATGCCGATCGCCGCGAGGCCGCGGAGACCCTCGAGCGCCGGGATGTGACCGCGAGCACCGGCGAGCCGCGGCTGCTGCACCCCGGTGGCCTCGGCTGCGGCGGTCTCGGGAGCGTCGGCCAGGGTCGGAGCCGCCG
>NZ_JAALEA010000507.1 GCF_014145145.1 Dietzia cercidiphylli | reverse complement strand
TCGTGGGGCAGCTGGTCCTCGGGCACCTCGTCCCACACACCGAGCGCGACGCACACGGCGGGCAGCAGCAACCCGGCGGCGAGCTCGTACCCGGCGGAGTTGGGGTGGAAGCGGTCCGGGGAGAAGAGGTTCTCGCCGTGCTTGTGGAACTCCGGGGCCAGCGCCTCGGCGAGCGAGACCGGCACACCGCCCGCGCGGCGGACCTGCACGGCCTGGGCCGAGGCGAGACGGCGACTGAGGGTGGCCATGACCGATCGCAGCGGCTGCGGGACGGGCTTGATGGTCCCCAGATCGGGGCACGTGCCCACCACCACGAGGGAGCCGCCCTCGCGGAGCGCCTCGACGGCCTCGCCCACGCGGCGGGCCGACGGGCCGATCGCGTTGCGTGCGGTGATGTCGTTGCCGCCGATGAGGATCACCGAGATGTCGGGATCGCCGTGCGCGATCTGCATGGCCTCGACCTGACCGGCGAGCCCCTTGGAGGTGGCGCCGACGATCGCCTTGACGCTCAGCCGCACGTCCCACCCTGATTCCTCGGCGAGACCGCGCGCCAGGAGGACCCCGGGCAGTTCACCGGGGGAGTCGGCACCCAGGCCGGCGGCGAGCGAGTCGCCGAAGATCACCATGTGGACGTCGCACGTCATCCCGGGTCGCCACGGCTCCGCGGTCACGGCACCGGGCCGGTAGAGGCCGTCGCCGTGGAAGGGTCGCGAGGTGGGCTTGGGGATCACCCGTCGGGCGATCCTGGCCTGCTGGGCGAGGAGTTCGTACGCACCCCGGTAGGCGCCGACGGTCCCCACCGCGACCAGCGCGAGGTTGACGACGACCTTCCGTGCCGGATCATCTGCGTGACTCATCTGGCGTGGCGTCTCCCTCCGGTGCGGTGGCGTGCGGGGCTCGGCACCGCGAGCTCGCGGGCCTGCTGTGACAACTCGACGATAGTCCTGCGGCTCTCCAGGGGCCCCATCGAGAGATCCACCGGGTACTCGACGATCGAGATGTCGGTGTGCACGATCCGCCGCGGCTGCGGGGTGTCGTCGCGACGCTGGGCCGGATACACGAGGTACGCGCGGTCCACGCCGAGCGCGGTGCAGGCCGCCAGCAGCCTGTAGTGCTCGGCGGCGCGGGCGCGGCGGTCCGTGGGATAGGTGGGAACGAAGGTCGTGACCGGTTCGCCGTCGACCTCGTACACGAGGCCGGTGGGCACGGAGATGTGGTCGCCCTCGGTGTCGGGAGCGCTGTGGCGACCGGCCCTGCCGCCGGAGGCACTGGTCGACCCGGCGTCCCCGGCGTCTCCCTGCTCGATACCCGTGTCCAGATGGACGACGGGGTTCTGCAGCACCCGTCCACCACAGCCGTCGAGGGCGGCGGTCAGTTCGGCCTCCACGAAGCGCTCGAACAGCGCCGGCATCTCGGTGACGAAGGCCGCCGACGCCGCGTGGCCGTCCTCCACCTCCACCGAGATGCGGCGCACGATCCGGTCGGCCAGGGCGAGCGCGTTCTGGAACCGGGCGTTGAGCCGGGTCCGCGTCCAGGCGGGGACCGGGGCGCCCTGGCCGATGAGCGTGGCGTCCGCCAGCCGGGCGTCCACCATCGCCAGCCGCCGCCGGGTGGCGTCCGGCAGGTCGGGCAGGAACTGCAGGCGGTGCGCGGCGGTGCGCAGGATGCGGTTCTCCGCGATGTCGGGGGTGAACTCCGAGTAGGTGACCTCCAGGGGGATGGTCATTCCCGGGTGGCGGCGGATCTGGTCGCCCAGACGGATCCGGCCGCGCACGGTGGTCAGCGCCTCGTCGACCCTGCGGTACCCGCGCAGCAGCCCGGACGACAGGGCCTGGTGCGCCAACGCGGCCATGGATTCGGCCACGGAGACCCAGAGCTCGTCGTCGTCCCTCGCCTGGACGGCCGACGGGAGGAACGCGGTGTCGGCCGCGTGGTCGAGCAGGAAGAACAACTGCGTCAGGCCCAGGTTGGCCGCGGGCAGGACCCGCACGGACAGACCCTCGACGCGGACCGAGCCGACGCTCCCGGACGGGATCAACCGCCACGTGTCGCGGCCGGCGGGCAACACCTCGACCAGCCCGGTCTGGGACAGGTGCTGCGCGCCCTCCCAGCTCAGGGTGACGAGCCGGCCACGGCGGTCGAACTCGTCGAACTCGATGGTCTCCGACGCCGCAGAGCCCGCCGAGGCGGGGATCACGCCCGGCCGATCTTCCGACGCAGTGTCGCGAGCCCGAAGCGTTCGTGGACCTCGGCGCGGGACAGGCGTCCGTAGTAGTGCTCCTCGAGCAGCGGGAGGAGGTCGTACCGCCAGATCGCCTCGAGCCCGCCGGGTTCGGTGGCCCGGTCCTTCATGAAGTACGACGGCCCGATCCGCAGGTCGCGGTCCGAGTCGTCGATCTCCGAGTTCAGCGCCTCCAGCAGGTCCGCGGGCTCGGTGGTCACGCCGCGGGCCTCGAGGTGACGTCGCAGCACGCCCGCCACCGGCGGGGTGTCCGGGTGGAGTTCCATGAACGCGAACCGACGCCGGATGGCCGCGTCGACCATGGCGATCGACCGGTCGGCGGTGTTCATGGTGCCGATGATGAACAGGTTGCGCGGCAACCGGAACGAGGTGTCGGGGCTGTACTGGGGCAGGACCGTGCGGTCGCGGTACTCGAGCAGGAAGTACATCTCGCCGAACACGCGGGCCAGGTCGGCGCGGTTCATCTCGTCGATGATGAGGAAGCTCGGGTGCTCGCGCCCCGAGTCGGACGTGGCGCGTGCGGCCTGGCGGCGCAGCGGCCCGGCCTGTAGGGCGAAGCCGGGTTGGCCGGACTCGGTGAGCGTCGGCCGGTAGCCCTCGAAGAAGTCCTCGTAGGCGTAGCTGGGGTGGAACTGGACCAGCTGCACCCGGCTCGGGTCGTCGGCGCCGGCGAGGAAGCGTGCGAGCTCCTGCGCGAGGTAGGTCTTACCGGTGCCGGGCGGGCCGTAGAACACGATCTGCTGCCGCTCCTGCAGGGTGTCCACGATCTCCTGCAGTTCCTTGCGCGGCATGTGGAGGCTGTCGGCGAGCTCGTCGGAGATGTCGGGCAGGGTGGGCACCGTCCCGGCGCCCGGGGCCTCGGCCACCTGCGACTCGGCGGAGTGGCGGCCGGGGTGCATGGCGGCGAGCAGGGCGTCGAGGCCGTCGGTGAGGTCCACGACGGTGCCGGGCTCCCCGATCAGCTCCGAGAGCGGGCTGGGGAGGGTGTCCAGGTCGAGCGTGACCGAGTGCCACCGCACCGAGCGCTCGAGCTGCTGGCCGCCGTCCTCCACGTAACCCAGGTCGTCGGTGAGGGTGCCCAGGTGCAGTTTGGCATCGGCGACCGTGGCCACCACGTCCTGGGGGCTCATCCGGGACAGGAAGGTGTGCAGCTCCGCGGTGAGCTGGAACCGTGCCTGGTAGTCCAGGTGCGGGTACCCCTGCTCGACGGCCTGGGACACCTCGAGCCGGCTGGCGTGGGCGGGGATGCGCGGAAGGTGGGAGGCGGGCAGCGCGATCCGGTTCTGCGCGACCCACTGACCGGCCTGACCGACGCCGCCGCGCCCGGGTCGGACCAGCCACGCTCGGCGGGAGTGGTCGTCGCGGTGGCGCTGCCACTGGTTGGCGATCGCACCCCGGTACCAGTCGACGGGCTGGCCGAGCTGGGCGGAGAGCGTCTCGGCGATCCGGTGGAGGTCCTGGTCGATGTCCAGCTCGTCGATCCCGGACGGCCCGCCGATGAGGTCGGCGAAGGCGTCGCGGATCCGGGTCTTGTGCTCGTGCTTGACGATCGGCTGGAAGTACCCGGGCCAGGCCAGGTACTG
>NZ_JAALEA010000506.1 GCF_014145145.1 Dietzia cercidiphylli | reverse complement strand
GGGGTCGAGCGGGCGGCCCGCTGGAACTCCCACGGGTCGGTCAGCGCCGCGTCGCGTTCGGCGGACTCCAGCTCCGCCCAGTGGATGACGAACGTGCACAGCCACCGCAGGTGCTCGCGCATCTGGACGTTGAACCCGAGCCCGCCGGTGAGCGGGCCCTTCTCTCCGAGCGCGTCGTCGAGGACCTCGGGGATCTCCGGGGCGTCGTCGATCCAGGACAGGACGTCCCTGATCCGTCCCCGCTTGAGGCGGGCGGTCACCGTGGACAGGGGCAGCTGCTGGATGTAGAGCAACTCGGCGGCCAGGAGCACCACCGGCCGCGGGGCGCCCTCCAGCTGGTCGTGGAGCGCCTGCATCACGGGGGAGCGGGTGGAGTCCGCGGAGTGCTCGCCCGTGTGCTCCTCGGCGTCCCCGTCCAGGCGGCGGATGAGCTCCTCCGCGACCTCGGGGGTCCAGGTGTAGAGCTCGTCGTCAAACGGTGACTGCCCTGTACGCAGCGCCGGTCCCAGGACCTGCTCGGCCGCCGATTCGATCTTCGGTGCCGGGCCGAATGGCCTGTCGTGGGAACCGTCTGTCACGTGGGACTCCTGGAAACGCCGGCGCGGGATCGGGCTGGTCGAACCGGGCCCGATAGTCGTGAAGAACCTACCACCGGGCCCGTCGTGGCCGGTCAGCTCTGGTACGGCTCCGCGGTCACGATCGTCACCGAGACGGACTTGCCGTTCGGGGTGGTGTACTCGCGGCTCTCGCCGACCTTGGCGCCCAGGATCGCGCGGCCCAGCGGGGAGTCGGGGGAGTAGATCTCGAGGTCGTCCTTGCCGGAGCCCTCACCGCGGGTGCCCACCAGGAAGGTCTCCTTGGTGTCCTCGTCGCCGTTGTAGTAGGCGCGGACCACGGAGCCCACCAGGGCGACGCCGGTCTCGGTGGGCGTCTCGCCGACCTGGGCGGTGGCCAGCAGGTCGTCGAGCTGACGGATGCGCGCCTCCTCCTGGCCCTGCTGCTCACGCGCGGCGTGGTACCCGGCGTTCTCCTTGAGGTCGCCCTCCTCGCGCCGCTCGTTGATCTCGGCGGCGATGACCGGACGGTTGGCGATCAGCGCCTCCTTCTCGGCCATGAGGCGGTCGTACGAATCCTGGGTCAACCAGTAGCCCTGGGTGTCGTTCGCCATGAGAGCGCACTCCAATCTGTTCGTGTGTGTGCTGCTGTACGAAAAACACGGCCCCGCGAAAGGAGCCGTGCTGATGGGACGATGCTAACACAGCGGTGACCTGGTTCGGGGCCCGAGAACCCCTACCTGCGCAGGTAGTCGGGGACGTCGTCGCCGCAGCCGTAGACGTCGGCCACGAACGCGCGGGCCGAGGTGGCGATGGACATGTCGACCTGGATCGCGCTGTTCTCGGACGGGGGCACGTACACCTCGCGGCGGCCGACCTCGCCCTTGGTCTGGTCCTGCGCGCGGACG
The DNA here is from genome assembly GCF_014145145.1 of Dietzia cercidiphylli. Classification (GTDB taxonomy): domain Bacteria; phylum Actinomycetota; class Actinomycetes; order Mycobacteriales; family Mycobacteriaceae; genus Dietzia; species Dietzia natronolimnaea. The sequence continues at coordinate 5,274 of NZ_JAALEA010000506.1, read as the reverse complement.
ATGCAGTAGGCGGCGGTCCCGGGATCGTCCCGGGTGACGGTCATCACCACGTCGGCCCGCTCGTCGTCGACGACGGTCACCCCGATCACCTCGCCGGAGATGGTGGGGGTGGCGCTGAGCCGGTAGCCGGCGACGGCGCCGGCCACCACGAGGGCGCCGACGAGCAGGACCAGGAAGCCGGCGACCACCTTGCCGGTCACGCCCGACCCGGAGTCGTCGTACCGCCCGGCCGGCGGGGTCCCTGCGGCCTGCGACGCGGCGTCCGGCCTCGGCTCACTCATGATCCCCAGGGTATCCGGGGGCCCCGGGCGGACCGCCCCGGGGGCACCGGTGGCCGGTGAGTCCATAGAATGGGTCATCCCGATCCCCGAGCTCTGATGAACGGCAGGTGCGACGATGGCCGGTCTCCGGCTGATGGCGGTGCACGCCCACCCCGACGACGAGGCGTCCAAGGGCTCCGCGACCATGGCCAAGTACGTGGCCCGGGGAGTGAACGTGCTGGTGGAGACCTGCACCGGTGGCGAGCGCGGCAGCATCCTCAACCCTGCGATGGACCGGCCCGACGTCGTGGCCGATCTCGTGGGCGTACGACGCCGCGAGATGGCGCGCGCGGCGGACATCCTCGGCGTCGACCACCACTGGCTGGGCTACGAGGACTCGGGTCTGCCCGAGGGGGACCCGTTGCCGCCGTTGCCTCCCGGATGTTTCGCCCTGGTCGACGACGACGAGGTCACCCGCTCCCTGGTCGCCAGGATCCGGGAGTTCCGTCCGCACGTGATCATCACCTACGACGAGAACGGTGGGTACCCGCACCCGGATCACCTGAAGGTGCACTCGGCGTCGATGGCCGCCTACGAGGCCGCCGCGGACCCCGATCGCTACCCCGGCACCGGCGAGCCGTGGGCCGTGGCCAAGGTCTACTACACGCACGGCTTCCCCAAGAGCCGTCTGGAGCTGCTCGACGAGGAGCTGTTCGCCCGCGACGGCGTCCGCCACTTCGCCGAGTTCCTGTCCCGCTGGGGGGATCGCCCCGACATCATGGAGCGGGTGACCACCAGGGTGGAGTGCGCGGACTACTTCGAGCAACGCAACTCCGCACTGCTGGCCCACGCCACGCAGATCGACCCCAACGGCTGGTTCTTCGCCGCCCCGGTGGAGATGCAGCAGCGGGTGTGGCCCACCGAGGAGTTCGAACTCGCGGCAAGCCGGGTGGCCGTACCCGAGCGGGCTGAGGGAGAATACGAGTCAGACCTGTTCGAGGGCGTAGACCCGTACGTCGCGCTCCCGTTCGGACCGAGCACGAGTGAGGACCCGAGATGATCACCCTGGGACCGGACGTCCAGATCCTGGCGTATCAGACCTCGATGGTCTTCGCGCAGAACCAGTCGCCGGGCACGCCCGGGTACAACGACCACCCGATGGGCCCGGAGTTCGGCAAGGCCTCACCGATCGGGATCCCCGTGGTCCTGCTCCTGCTGGTCGCGACAGTCCTCTTGATCCGCAACATGAACAAGCACATCAAGAACCTGCCCGAGACCTTCGACACCGACCACCCCGAGCCGGATCAACTGGCCGACGAGGGCACGGACCGAGCAGGTGTCGAGGGCGGGACCCCGGGCGCGCCCGTCGATCCACGCTGAGCCCCTCCGACATCGGCTGCGCCCCACCGCATCCGGTGGAGGTGCTCCGCGAGTGGGCAGATGAGGTCGGACAGGTGACCCGGCAGCTCGACCCGGGCCGACTGATCACTGCCGGCCTCCTGGGAGGCGACCAGTGCGGCCGGGTTGCCGACGGCTACAGGCTCATCGCCGAGTCGCCGTATGTCGACGAGCTTCAGTACCACGAGTTTGGCTACACCGGAATCCTCCCTCTACGCCTCGCGCAGACCGATTGATCCCGGGGTTAGCTCGCACCACCGAGCAGGTCGCCCATCGGGACGAAGTCGCCGAACTCGTCGTCGTCGCTCCTCCGGCCCCGTCCCTCGTCCGCCCGGGTCGGCGCCACCGCACCCCCGGTCACCCCGGCGAACCGCAGCATGAAGTCCGCTAGTTCCGTGCCCACGCGGTCGGCGCGCGAGGCCAGCGAGTCTCCGTCGCCGCCGGTGGCGACGGCCCCGAAATCCTCGGAGGCCGCGAACACCGAGGTCGGCACCACGTCCGCCTTGAGGTAGGCGAACATCGGGCGCAGCGCGAAGTCGATCGACAGCGAGTGCCGGACGGTGCCACCCGTCGCACCCAGTGCCACCGGGACGCCGGTCAGCGTGCCGGGGTCGATCACGTCGAAGAACGACTTGAAGAGGCCCGAGAATGACTGGTTGTACGTGGGCGTCACCGCGATGACCCCGTCCGCGCGCGCGATCTCCTCGAGGGCGGCGCGCAGTTTGTCGCCGGGGAACCGGGTGAAGGTGGCGTCCACGACCTCATGGGCGAGCCCGCGGACCTCGAGGACCGTCACGTCGACGTCCTGCCCGTGGCGCTTGAGGGCCTCACGGGTCGCCGAGGTGAGACGGTCGGCCAACATCCTGGTGCTCGACGGCACCGAGGTGCCCGCCGAGATCACCACCAGCCGCAGCGGCCGTGCGTCGGGTGCGTGGGTGGCGGTCACTTGTCGCCCCGTCCCGCCGGTGCCTGCGCGAGCCGGGACTCGGTGCGGCGGGCACGGGCCAATGATTGCTCCTGGGCGCGCTGTCCGCCCTCGACGGTCAGTCCGGTCCAGTTGTCGCCGGTGCCGAACCGGTAGGCGTCCGAGTACGCGGGCGCCCCCTCGGCGGCCAGCGCGGCGTCACGTGCCGCGACACGTGCCGCGTGGGTGGGCCCGTCAGGCACGTGCGCCGGCCGCAGCGCGTCGAGTTCGCGACGCAGGACCGGGACGATCTCGGTGCCGAGGATCTCGATCTGCTCGAGCACCGTCTTACGCGGCAGCCCGGCGTGATCGATGAGGAACATCTGGCGTTGGTAGTCGCCCACGTGCTCGCGCATGGTCATGTAGCGGTCGATGACCTGTTGCGGGGACCCCACCGTCAGCGGGGTCTGGGCGGTGAAGTCCTCGAGCGACGGGCCGTGGCCGTAGACCGGGGCGTTGTCGAAGTAGGGGCGGAACTCGTTGACCGCGTCCTGGCTGTTGGGGCGCGCGAAGAACTGACCGCCCAGCCCCACGATCGCCTGATCCGCGGACCCGTGACCGTAGTGCTCGTAGCGCCGTCGGTACAGCTCGACCATCTGCTTGGTGTGGCTGATCGGCCAGAAGATGTTGTTGTGGAAGAACCCGTCCCCGTAGTAGGCGGCCTGCTCGGCGATCTGCGGCGATCGGATCGAGCCGTGCCAGACGAAGGGCGCGACCCCGTCGAGCGGGCGCGGCGTGGAGGTGAACTGCTGGAGGGCGGTGCGGAACTTCCCCTCCCACTCCACCACGTCCTCATGCCACAGGCGGTGGAGCAACTCGTAGTTCTCGATCGCCAACGGCAGCCCCTGTCGGATGTCCTGTCCGAACCACGGGTACACCGGGCCGGTGTTGCCGCGTCCCATGGTCAGGTCGACCCGGCCCCCGGCCAGGTGCTGCAGCATGGCGTAGTCCTCGGCGATCTTCACCGGGTCGTTGGTGGTGATGAGCGTGGTGGCGGTGGACAGGATGATGTCCGAGGTCCTCCCGGCGATGTAGCCCAGGGTGGTGGTGGGGGAGGACGTGACGAAGGGCGGGTTGTGGTGCTCGCCCAGGGCGAAGACGTCGAGGCCCACCTGCTCGGCCTGGACCGCGTACTCGACGACGGCCTCGAGGCGCTCGTGCTCGGTGGATACCTGCCCGGTGTGGGGGTCAGGTGTGATGTCGGCGATGGAGAAGATCCCGAACTGCATGATGGCGAGCCTTTCAGTCTGTTGGTGCGTTCCATCCTAACTTGCTGACATGTCAAACAAAAGGGGGTCGGGGAGTATTCCGCATCACCCGTGTCAACTCCTGGATCGCGCGTTCTCCCACGCGCCGTGGCGTCGGGATGTGAGGATTCGGCGACTGTCACGGCGACTGCAGTGGCTACTGCCGCATGGAGGCCCGGTGACCGAGTGGATCGTCCGTAGGTGGGCCCGTTTCGGCCACGACCGGCTCTATGCCGCGACTCCCCGCGGAACCGACCTGGGTTACCTCGACCTGGCGACCGGCCGCTACCACTCCGACGACCTCGCCAACCTTCCGCTGTTGCGCAAGGCGATCGAGGACCACCCGGACGCCCGACGGCACCGGGAGTCGGCGCGGGAGTCGAGCCGGGAAGGGCAAGGAGTCCGTGAGCCGTCGCCAACTCCCTCGATCGCGGACACCACGCTGCACGGCACCCCGCAGACCACGCCGAACGGCACCCCGCACATCACCCCGCGGACAGCCGTGCCACCCACCGCCCACGTCACCGCACCCGGGCCGAGGTGGCACGATCTCTCCGACGCTCGTGCTGGGCCGGCCGCCCGCGAGCGGGCAGTGGCCGAACGGGAGTCGCAGGGGATGGTTCGTCACGTCCTTGCCCGGTTGGTCGACGCGAAGACCGACGAACGGGCCTGGCGAATCGGCGCGGACGGCGAGCAGGCGGTCGGTGACCAACTAGCGGGATTGGACGCTCGGTGGAGGATCCTGCACGCCGTACGCGTGGGGGAGCGGGGTGCCGATATCGACCACGTGGTGATAGGCCCCGGCGGCGTGTTCACCGTGAACTCCAAGAATCACCCCAAGGCGGCGATCTGGGTGGGCGGGGACACCTTCATGGTCAACAGCAGTCGGGTTCCGTACATCCGCAACAGTCGGCACGAGGCGAGGCGGGCATCCCGTCTGCTCGAGGAGCAGGTCGGCTTCCCGGTCCCTGTCGCCGGGGTGATCGCGGTGGTGGGCGCACAGCGGGGATTCACCGTGAAGACCCAGCCTGCAGGCGGCGCCGTGAGGGTGATTCCCCGGCGCCGCATCAGGCGATTCCTCACGTCGCGGCCGCAGCGACTGGGATTACGCGAGACCGACGCGATCCACGAGGTCGCCAGGCGATCCACGACGTGGCACCGCTGAACCGAGCCGTGCAGGGGTCAGGCGGGGCGGGGGCGGTGGGCTCCTGGTGGGTTGGTGAGGTGGCCGTCGTCGGTGATGAGGCGGTCGAGGTGTTGGTGCCATCGGTGGTCGAGGATCCGGTCGCGGGCCTGGGCCAGGGGGCCGTGGGGGGTGGTGCGGTGTTCGTGTCCGGTCTCGGTGATGATGGTCAGCTCACCCAGGGGCCCGGGCCGGTAGGCGCAGTGACCGAAGGTCTTCTCT
>NZ_JAALEA010000505.1 GCF_014145145.1 Dietzia cercidiphylli | reverse complement strand
CAGATCAGGTTCCACTCGGCGGTGGGTCCGCCCATCTCGGGGCGCTGGTGGTCGAAGGCGATGATGTGGTCGATCTCGCAGTCGTGGGCCTCGACGGTGCATCCGGGGTGGCGGCAGGTCCCGTCCCGTAGCCGGATCCGCTCGGCCAACGCCGGGGTGATGAAGTACTTGAGCACCGCGTCCGGGGTGTCCTGGACTCCCGGTTGCGGGTCGATGAGGTCGAACCGCACCCTCGCCTCGCCGCCGGAGAGCAACTCCTCGCACAGCCAGTCGAAGCTGGCGTAGGCGCCGTTGACGAACTGGACGCGGTTGGGCAGACCCTGGGCGATGCCGTCGATGATCGAGATCCGGACCGGCTTGTCGGTGCCCCACGAC
>NZ_JAALEA010000504.1 GCF_014145145.1 Dietzia cercidiphylli | reverse complement strand
CCATCGGACGCGCAGCCGGTGGACGACCAGACCCCCGTGTGGCTCCGGCCCGAGGTGACACCCGCGCCCCCACGGGCCGGACGCGGCAAACATCGCCGTGCGGAGCCGGACGAGGAGGCGTCGGACGCGGAGCCGTCGGCTGCGGCCTCGACCGGCACGGGCTCCGGTCGTGAGCGCCCGGGCGTGGAACCGGACGTCGAGCAGACCACCCGCCTCCAGCTGCCGCCGGATATCCGGGACTGACCTTCCGCAACGAGAGGACCCGCCCGCGCCGGATGCGCGGACGGGTCCTCTCGCTGATGTGGGGTGTGTCAGCTGGCGGAGCTCAGGAGACCGGTGACGGTCGGGCTCGACAGCGGGGCGACGTCGTATCCGGCCGAGTCGGACAGGCTCGAGGTGAGCGAGCCGCCGATGGCGCCGTCGATCGGGTTGACCACGGAACCGGGATCCAGCGAACCGGTACCGCCCCCGCCGCCGGCACCGGGGTTGGTCCCGGTGACGATGACGGGCGACGAGGTCGCGGTCGCGCCGACCCACGTGTCGCCGAGCGCGTCGGTGTTGTTCACCACGGCCGTGTAGCGGTACACCTGGGTGTCGGCCGTACGCGGAATGTCGTCCGGGAACGAGACAGTGGTGCCGGACGCCGGCATGGCGACCTCCCCGACCTCGACACCGTCACGGAGGATCGAGACCATCGTTCCCTCGGGGAAGTTGTTCGCGGGCCGAACGAACGAGGTGACCACGTTGACCGCGAGCGAATCCTCGTCGAGGGTGCCGGGCTGGGCCTGGACGTTCAGGTTGGTGTTCCACTCGAACGGAACCCACGGGGCGTTGGTGATCGTGGTGGTGGTGAGCGCGGCGGCATTGGCGCTCACAGCGCACTCGACCTGGGCGCCGGTGGTGCCGGTGCCGCCCGCAGTGGTCCCTCGGGTGTACTGGAACTGCGTCGACGCCGCATCCGTGGCGGCGGTGGCCCCCGCCCCGGCAAGGCCGAAGACGATCTGCTGACTCGGCGTGTTCGGCGCACGCATGCTGAAGGTGACCTCGGGCAGCTGGAACGACTGGTTGTTGTTCTTCTGCAGGCCCGAGTTGATGGTGTTGCCCGTCCCGTCTTCTGCGAGGCACCGAACCAGGACACGGTCGCGGGTGCGCGGCCCGGCGGTACGGTCTCGACGGCGCCCGTCGTGGAGATGTCGGCGCTGTACTACTCGCGCTACCAGAACGTCAGGGCCGAGATGGTCAGCATCACGGCGTCGGGGTCGACGATCACCATGCCGCTGTGGCCGCTCACCAAGTTCTTCCCGCAGGGCAGCCTCGGGGACATGGCGAGCGAAGCCGTCCAGCTGCGCTCGCAGATCACCGAGCAGAACACCAGGGCCAAGGTCGAGGGGCTGTACGGCACGACCGGTTCGTTCGCGGTGACCAACGGGCAGACCGTCACCCGGACGATCGCACTCGGGCCGCCGGCCACCCAGCCCCGCGGTTCGGATCTGGTCGGTTACTTCACGATGTGCGCGCAGGGCACCAACTCCGCCGCCGCGCAGGGCACCGGCCAGCTCTACGCGTGGTCTGCCTTCGAGGAGGGGTGGCCCCCGCCGGTCGTCATCCCCGAGGACAGCGGCAGCCTCGCGACCGGGTCTCTCGGCTCGCTGGGCAGCAGTGGTACGGACCCCGTCGATCCGGAGCCACCGGTCGAGGAGGAGCCGCCGGCTGAGGACAACGGGGACCCCCTGGACCCCTGATCGTCACTGGCTTGAGCGTGGCCTCGAGCTGAAGGAGGACGGGCCGGTCGCATCACGCGACCGGCCCGTCCTCCTTCTGTCGTGTTCTGTCGTGGCGCGCGTCTAGAGTCGACCCCGGTACCGATACCGTCGCCGCAGCCACCGTCGCGGCCGATCAGAGGAGCCCGATGTCCGTCCCCGCCACCGTCGACTCGACCGCCAAAGCGCGCCTGGCCGAGCTGGTCGCCGAGCTCGCCGTCGTCCACGGCCGAGTCACCCTCTCCTCGGGCCGCGAGGCCGACTACTACGTGGACCTGCGACGCGCGACCCTGCACCACGAGGCGTCGCCGCTCATCGGCCGTCTGCTGCGTGAACTGACCGACGACTGGGACTTCGAGGCGGTCGGCGGACTGACCCTCGGCGCCGACCCGGTCGCCACGGCGATCATGCACGCGCGGGGCCGGCCGATCGACGCGTTCGTCGTCCGCAAAGAGGCCAAGAAGCACGGGATGCAGCGCCGGATCGAGGGGCCGGACATCGTGGGGAAGCGGGTCCTCGTCGTCGAGGACACCACGACCACCGGCAACTCCCCGCTCACCGCGGTGGCCGCCCTGCGCGAGGCCGGCGCCGAGGTGGTGGGCGTGGCGACCGTCGTCGACCGCGCCACCGGCGCCGATGACGTGATCCGGGCCGAGGGCGTGGAGTACCGCGCCCTGCTCGGTCTGACCGACCTGGGACTGGAGTGACATGACCGCCGAGTGGACGACGACGAGACGCATGACGACCGAGGGGACGGCGTCCGATAGGACGACGGCGAGGGCTTTCCCCACCGTCCTGGCGCAGGCGCTGCGGGAGCGGGTGCTCTCGCTCATGGACACCTCCCGCCCGGAGGGGCCCGCGTTCCTCGCTGCGGCCGCGGGCACGGAGGTGGCCAAGGCGACCGGATTCGGCCCGCTGGAGAAGCTCTGCAAGCCGCTCATCGTCCCGGCGGCGCTGACCATCGCTCTGCGTGAGGGCGCCCAGGGAGGCGCGGGGGCGGGTAGTGGTGGCCTCGGCCCCGTCGACACCGCACTGCTCTCGGTCACCGGCGCTGCGTACACCACCGGCGACGTGATCCTCATGCTCGGCGGTGGACATGCGAGCCGGTCGAAGGCGCGCCTGGTCTCGGGCGCGGCGGCGTTCGGGGTGGGGCATCTCGCGCTCGGCGGGCTGATGCTCCGGTCGGGTCTGAGGTTCAAGCCGGTCCAGTCGGCGGTCCACGGGGTGGTGGCCGGCGCCGCCGGTGCGATCCTGCTGTCCGAGGACCGGGCCAACGCCCCACTGGCCGCGTACGGGGGGCTGCTGGCGGCCCTGTCGGCGCTGGCCACCTCGGTCGATCGTCGGTCCGGGCCCGGCGCCTCGGTGTTGGCCGT
>NZ_JAALEA010000503.1 GCF_014145145.1 Dietzia cercidiphylli | reverse complement strand
TCGGCCAGAGGCGCGGCCAACGTCGACTTGCCCGACCCCGACACCCCTCCCACCAGCACCAACCGGACGCGGGCGCGCAGGAGGGCGTCGACGGCCCGGTCCGCCAGCTCGAGGGCGTGCCGCGCGTCCGCCCCACCGCTCCGGGACTGCTCGGCGCGGATCGCGGTGACCTTGGACCGGACCAGCGCGCGGTACCCGATGTAGTGGTGCACGAGGGACGACGGCGCGTCATCCCCCGAGAAGTCCCGATACGCCGCGAGGAAGGCCTCGGCGAGGTCCCGCGCCCCCACCCTGTCGAGATCCATCGCCAGGAACCCGGCGTCGAGCATGGCGTCCCCGAACCTGAGCCGGTCGTCGAACTCGAGACAGTCGATCACCCGGGGCCCGTCGTCCTCCAGATAGATGTCCGCCGCGAGCAGGTCACCGTGGCCGTCGACCACCCGGCCCGCATCGACTCGCGCCCGCAGCAGTCGCTCCCTCCCGCGGAGATACTCCCCCGCGAGCCACTCCACGTCGTCGACGATCACCGGTGCGTCCTCGCCCACACTCAGACGCCGCAGGTGGCCGATCGACTCCCGCCACAACCCGGCCACGGCGTCCGCGGTGCCCACCGCGTCGATCTCCTCCGAGCGGGGACTCGCGGCGTGGAGGTGATCGAGCTGCCGGGCCACCTCCCGCACCCCCGCCAGGAGGTCGGGATCGTCGGAGCGGCCGGTCCCCGAGGCCCGCGACCGCACCAGCGAGTCCAGGCTCCGTCCGGCGGGGAGTCGGCGCATCCGGACCACGTGGTCGATCACCTCGCCGTCGGGACCTCGCACCTCGAGCACACCGTCGTACACGTCCGGCGCCAGGCGGCTGTTGAGCTCGACCTCCCGGCGGCTCTGTTCTGCGCGGGCCCCGACCGACGTGTTGTCCAGGAACCCGAGATCGATGCGCTTGCGCACTTTGTGAGCCTCGTCACCATAGAGCACGATGAGAGCGCTGTGCGTCTCGACGACGGCCGGCCCTCCGTCCGTCACCGGGTCGGCATCCGCGGGGGTGTCCATAACCCCAGCCTAGGCAGGCATGACACGGTTCGCGGCCGACC
>NZ_JAALEA010000502.1 GCF_014145145.1 Dietzia cercidiphylli | reverse complement strand
CGTGCTGTGGGCGCCGGCGCGCGCAGCGGCCGGGGCCGACGCCGTCGAGGCCGTGCTCATCGACCCCGCCGCGCACGGCGGGCACCGTGAGACCGACCTGGCCATGCTCGCGCTGTTCGGGGCGCCGTACCTGAACGAGATCCTGCGCGGCTATCAGGAGCGCCACCCGCTGCGCGAGGGGTGGCAGCAGCGGGTGCCGCTCCATCAGCTGCACCCGCTGGCCACCCACTCGGCCGGCCACGGCGCCGGCTACGCGGTCGCGTTGGTCGACGCCGCCCGTCAGGTCCTGCTGCTCTGACCCCGGGTCACTGTGCCGGGCTCACGCGGAAGACCTCGTCCCGGTTGTTCGCGTTGGAGGTGGTGACAAGCAGTGAGCCGTCCGGCTCGGGCGTCAGCGAACGCAGGCGGCCGAAGCCACCCTCGAGGAGCACGGAGGCGTCGACGATCGACCGGCCATCGGAGGAGAGGCGGAACAGGACCAGCTTCTGTTCCCTGAGGTTGGCCATGGCGAGGCTGCCTTTTCACTCGCCCCACGCCTCGCCCTGCTGGAACTCGATGTCCGCCGGGGCCAGAGGCGGGCGACCCGAGGACCATACGGCCTCCACCGCGTCCGGGAACCGCTCGGTGTCGGTCATCGGGACGTTCTGGTTGTACTGACCGTTCACGTTCGGGTTCCAGCCGTAGTTGGCGCCGGGCTCGAGGAGGTTCACCTCGTCGTCGCGGTCCGGTCCGTGCTCGGCGGAGTAGACACGGCCGGTGCCGGGCTGGACAGCCAGTCCCTGGACGTTGCGGTGGCCGATCGTGTGGATCACCGAGTCGCCCGAAGCGGCAGTCCCGTCGGGGTTGACGTGCAAGGTCTTTCCGGCGAGTGAGGTGGGATCCTGCGGGTCGGTGGCGCTGTAGATGTCGCCGGTGCCGATGTAGATCGACCCGTCGTCGTCGACCAGCAGACGGCAGCCGCTGTGGATGCCCTCGGCGCCCAGCGGGATACCGGTGACGACGTCGCGGACCCTGGTGAGCGCGGACCAGTCCTCGGCCGCCCGGAACGTGGTGACCCGGTTGTCGCGGGTCCCCCCGGCGTTCTGGGAGTAGCACACGTGGATCTCGCGATTCTGCGCGAATCCGGCATCGACGGCCATGCCTATCAGGCCGCTCTCCGACTGGCGTACCAGGCCGGGCAGGTCGATCGCGACATCCCGCCGTTCGCCGCCGGCGAGCTGCGCGACCATACGGCCGCCGCGCTCGCCGGTCAGGAGGGTGCCGTCCGGGGTGCGGACCACGTCCCACGGGATGTTGAGCTGGTCGATGACGGTCGTCGTGGTGACGGCGGGGCCCTCGACCACCCGTACGCCCTCGCCTGCACCGACGCCCACCTCCGGCGGGAAGAGCAGGTCCGGCGGAATGGAACCGGTGTCCACCGAGCCGCCGCCGAGGGAACCGAACTGGGCATGTGCCACGGCAGGGAACGCGAGGGCGACGGCGGCCGCCACGGCCACCCCGGCCACTACGATCTGCGGCTCCTCTGCGATGTGCGGACGACTTGCGGTGTGACACAGACCATATGCACAAACTCTCAGGTGCGGTACCGCACCGACCACAAAACCCCGGTCACCTGCCCTGGTGGGAGCGGGTGACCGGGGTCGGGGGGCGATGCGCGACCGGAGGGGTTAAAGCTCCTCGATGGTGGCCGTGGCGTGCACTGTGCCGAGCTTGCGCGGGTTGCGCACCCGCAGCGACCAGGCCGGATCGCCGGTGCCGGTGCCGGTGCCGGCGCCCGCGTCGGGCCGGGCG
>NZ_JAALEA010000501.1 GCF_014145145.1 Dietzia cercidiphylli | reverse complement strand
CCCTAGAACAGCGTCAACTTGTGGAAGTCAGGTCAGAAGGCGAACTTCTCCATTGTCATCGAGACGAGCATCTCAGTGCGTTCGTTGATCTTCTGAGCCGTCCAACTGTCAGCTGACACGACGGATTTGTTCAGCCATCGACCATTCTTGAATCCGATGTAGTTGCCCTTCGCATCTATCGCGTCGCGCTTCCTGGTGAACGCCCAGTTCGTCAAGTTGCTGTTGTATCGGGTGAACGTGAGGTTGCCAATACGGTGAACGAGTTCGGCCTGAACCTCCCGCGCTCGTTCTGCCGCATCATCCCCAGTGCCGCCTAGATCTCGAACCCACTCGCCCGCGAGGTTGTCGGATTGAGGCAGAATGTGTTCGATAGTCCAGTCATACCTGTTGCTGGTCCTCGACCAGAAATTTGCTTCGTTTTCCTTGGTGAAGTGATCTGCTTCCAGAGATGCGAAAATGAATCTCAACATATCTACGTTATCTTCGTATATTGGACCACGCAATGCCGCTGAAAACTCGGCCTCGCTGGCGGACTCCGCTACGAGCCTCGACCGAATAAAGGCTTCAATCTGTTCTTCTGGAGCACTCTTGCTTGATTCTATGATCTCCATAAACATGCGGTCGATACGGTGGGTTGGTGGAGTGTTGGTAATGTTGCGCCGCACGAAAAACGACGTCAGCAATCGAGTCACCCCAGTCAAAGTTCTCGAGGAGACAACGAGGTCATCTTGTCTTGCCATAAGTTGTAACAGGAGCATGTAGGAAGCGGCGCCCTGTGCGCGTCTTAAGGACTCGAGTTCTTTGTCAAGATCAGGCCCGTATGGGGAGTTTTTCGTGTGCCCAAGGATTACGGAATACTTCTCGCCGGCGGCCGTTATCTGATCGATATACCGTCCCACGTTCACGCTGATGAGCTTTTCGTGCAGGTCCACAAGGTTGGACCGGGTGGCGATGCGTGAGGAGTCACTGCCCGCCAAGGTGCTTCGAAACGCGTTGTAATACTGGCGGAAAAAGCGCTCCTGGGTTGAATAGCTATCCCCTAGTGACCCGAGGAGGAGCTGCCACTTCTCGAAGGCTAGGTCAGTTGAATTGCCCGCCCTAGTAGTCTCCGACAGTACGGTGTTCTTTAGAATATCCACCGGAGTGAGCGGCATTCCTCTGTTATTTAATGACTCGAAGAGTCGGAAAGCGTTGGCATGGCTGTGGACAGTAATGTTGACAATAACTGATTGGTTGATCTTCTTAAGAAGGGCGAAAACCTCGTCCAGAATTGCCGGACCAGTGAGGTCCCTCGTTATTGCATCGACGCGCCTGCGAAAATGTCCGAAAGCCAGCGCTATTCTCCTGTTGCCATGATTTACCGGCTTGGGTGCTGCCGGTATCAATCCAATAGAATGAAGAAGATAACGGTAGTCATCATTGTTGGTGTTCTGATCTTGGAGATGTAGCCTTGGGAACCCGTCCTTGGAGGACACGAGTTGCTTCTTGAGTCCTACGAAGTCGGCTAGCTGATCATCGTCGAGGTCGGCCTTGTTGTCTCGAAGGATCGCGTAGAGAGTCGCAAGCAGAACGGATAGGGAGGTTATCCGTTGCTGCCCGTCGATGAGTTCGAAGACGTGCTCATTGACGTCGCCGGATAATCTCGCGAGACTGATGATGGTGCCAAGGAAATGTCCCTGGGTACTTTCAGACTCGTAGATGTCGTCGAACAGCTCATCCCACTGGTTCTTTCCCCATGAGTACTCGCGTTGGTACTTTGGGATCACGTACCTGACTGTGGAATGTGGGCTGAGCAGCTCGATAATCGGCTGGTCATTTGCATTGAACATTCCGGTCGACATGGGAAATGTCTATCAGATGGTCCCGTCGGGCGACGTCGAACCCGCGTGTTCGAACTCACGCGAGCTCGACGATCTCCATGTACTCCTGGCTCCACAGGTCCTCGGTACCGTCGGGCAGGATGATGACCCGCTCCGGCTCCAGCGCTTCCACGGCGCCGGGGTCGTGGGTGACCAGGACGACCGCGCCCTCATAGGACCGGAGCGCGTCGAGCACCTGCTCGCGTGAGATCGGGTCGAGGTTGTTGGTCGGTTCGTCGAGCAGCAGCACGTTGGCTGCCGAGGACACGAGCCCCGCCAGCGCGAGGCGGGTTCGCTCACCGCCGGACAGGGTGCCGGTCGGCTGGTCGAGCTGCGGGCCGGTGAACATGAACGCGCCCAGCAACCCGCGCAGGTCCTGCTCCCCCGCGTCCGGGGCGGCGTGGCGGATGTTCTCCCACACGGTCGCGTCCATGTCGAGGGTGTCGTGCTCCTGGGCGAAGTAGCCGATCTTGAGCCCGTGCCCGGAGACGACGCCGCCCTCGCCGTCGGTGCGTTCCACACCGGCGAGCAGTTTGAGCAGCGTCGTCTTGCCGGCACCGTTGTACCCCAACACCACCACGCGGCTGCCCTTGTCGATCGCCAGGTCGACTCCGGCGAACACTTCGAGCGAGCCGTACATCTTGGTGAGCCCCTTGGCGAACAGCGGCGTCTTGCCGCAGGCCGCGGGAGTGGGGAACTTGATGTGCGCGACCTTGTCGGCCACGCGCACCTCGTCGAGCTCGTTGAGCATGGTCTCGGCGCGGCGGATCATCTGCTTGGCCGAGGCGGCCTTGGTGGCCTTGGCGCCGAGCTTGGCGGCCTGCTGCTTGAGGGCGGAGGCCTTCTTCTCGGCGTTCGCGCGCTCGCGGCGGCGCCGGGCCTCGTCCGTGGCGCGGGCGTCGAGGTACTTCTGCCACCCCATGTTGTAGGCGTCGATCTCCCCGCGCACCGCGTCGAGGAACCACACCTTGTTCACCACGGCCTCGAGCAGCTCCACGTCGTGGGAGATGATGATCAGTCCGCCCTCGTGCTTCTCCAGGAAGGAGCGCAGCCAGGTGATCGAGTCGGCGTCGAGGTGGTTGGTCGGCTCGTCCAGCAGCAGCATGGTCTGCGACTTGCCCGCACCGTCGGAGGCGGCGAACAGGATCCGCGCCAGCTCCACGCGGCGGCGCTGACCGCCGGACAGGGTGCCCAGATTCTGGGTGAGGATCCGGTCCTCCAGCCCCAGGCTGTTGCAGATGCGGGCGGCCTCGCTCTCGGCCTCGTACCCACCCCGCGCGGAGAACTCGTCCTCGAGGCGCCCGTACTTACGCACGGCCTTGTCCATGGCCTTGTCGTCCGGGGCGGAGACCATCTGCTCCTGGGCAGCGGTCATGTCGGCCATGAGCACGTCCAGCCCGCGGGCCGACAGGACCCGGCTGCGCGCGAGCTGATCCATGTTGCCCTCGCGCGGGTCCTGCGGCAGATACCCCAGCTCGCTGGTCCGGATGATCTTGCCCGCGTAGGGCTCACCCTCGCCGGCGAGGATCCTCATCGTCGTCGTCTTACCCGCGCCGTTCCGTCCCACCAGGCCGATCCGGTCGCCGGGCTGGACCCGCAGCGAGGACCCGTCCATGTGGAGCAGGGTGCGCACGCCGGCGCGCACCTCCAGGTCGTCGATGGTGATCACGTGCGCGGGTACCTCGTCTGCTATCGGGGGGAATCGGGCCGACCAGCCACTCTACCTGCGGTGCGACACGCGGGACGAGTCCGGTGACCTGGGTCTCCGCTCGGCCCGGGTCCGCCCGTCACCCGACCGCGCCCTCAACCGGCCCTGCCCTCAACCGACCCTGCGCCCGTACAGGTTCTGGACGCTGCGGCCGATCCGTCCCCGGTCGTCGGACAGGAGCGTGTCGGTGATGACGCCGCGACCGGGGCCGCCCACCGTCTCGGAGTCCAGATGCACCCACCCCGGCTCCGGTTCCCGGTGCAGGGAGACCACCAGGTCGCAGTTGACCGCCGGATGCGTGAGCGGGTCGGTGGCCAGGGAGATCCCGCTCGCCGAATCCGCCACCAGGATCGTGTGCTGCCACCCGGTCATCGACTCGCCGTCGACCAGGTCGAGCCGGCTCCGTCCCCACGCGCGGGCCGGCCCGAGGGAGTCGCCGTCGCCGTGGTCGAAGGAGAAGTCCACCACGGACAGGTATCCGTCCGCGTACGCGAAGGACATCATCGCCCCCCGTTCGCGCGGCGCGTCCGGTACCTCGGGACCGGTGTGGTCGCCGTGCACGGGGAAGTCCTCGGGAGTCGACCGCATCCGCCACCCGCGGGCCACCAGGGCGGGCCGCCCGCCTGCGGAGGCGGTGGCCTCGAGCAGCTCCACACTGCGGCCGGGCCGGACGGTGCGCACCTCGATCTCCAGGTCCGCCACGGGTACCGGGCCGAGAACGTCGACCGAGACCCGCGACAGCCGCACCCCGGGCCGCCGCTCGAACCGCTCCATGGCCCGCACCAGCAGCGCGCTGGGCGGGCCGGCG
>NZ_JAALEA010000500.1 GCF_014145145.1 Dietzia cercidiphylli | reverse complement strand
AGCGCGCACCGATGCGCACGCAAGACGCCGTGGCGGCGGGCGGCTACCGAGGAGTCGCACAGGCGCGCGAGCGAGACGTCAGGCGCGGGAGCGCCTGCAGGTCGCCGCGAACCGAGGGCCGGGGCTGGCGGCGGGTCTCGACTCCGCCTACTTCCTCGGCCTGGGCAGCTCCCTCGTCCGCGGCGCCAGTCCCCACTGGTGGCGGCCCAGCCGGGAGGGCGGGAGCAGTGCGTCGAAGTCGGGGAGCCCGTCGTCCGCCAGGACATCACCGGAGATCGCCACGCTCACTACGCGGCCCAGGAGCATCGCACTGGTGCCGAGGTCGATCACGTCATGGCGCACGCACTCGAACGCGATCGGCGCCTCGGCCACCCGCGGCGCCGACACCACCTCGGAGGGCTCGGCGGTCAGGCCGGAGAGGACGAACTCGTCGACCTCCGGGCCGACCGGGGCCGAGGTGGCGTTGATGAGCTCCATCAGCGACTCGGTGCCGATGTTCACCACGAACTCCCCGGTCTCGACCACGTTGCGGTACGTGTCCTTGCGGCCGATCGAGGTGACCGAGAGGATCGCGGGGTCGGCGCAGGCCACGGTGAAGAACGAATACGGCGCGAGGTTCGACACCCCGTCGGCGGAGACGCTCGAGACCCAGGCGATGGGCCGGGGAGTGACCGATGCCGTGAGCAGGGCGTACAAACCCTTGGCCGGGGGATCGTCCGGTGTGTGGATGGTGCGCATCTCGCCATTGTCCCGCCGTCTCGGGGGGAGTGACGTGATCCCGGTCACAGCTGCTCTAGCCTGGGGCGGCGAGCACATGACGGTGAGCGGGGCGGGCGAGAGGGGCCGGGGACGATGACGGAGACGAGAGTCCGGATTCCACTGCGGGACCAGCTGTGGCTGATGATGGACCGCCCGGACAATCTCATGTACATCAACTCGGTGATGTGGTTCGCCGAGGTCCCCGACTGGGACGCGGTCTCCGAGGCGATCGCGTCGCGGATGGTCGAACCCCACCCGGTGTTCCGCCGGGTCCCGGTGCGACGGGGCCGACGGTGGTACTGGCAGGACGATCCCGACTTCGACATCTCCCGCCATCTGGTCCGACGGCGCCTTCCCTCGCCGGGCGGGCGCGCCGAGGCGGAGGCGCACGTCGCCGAGCAGATGGGGCTGCAACTCCCCGACGACCGCCCCATCTGGCGCGCCGAGTTCATCGAGGGCTACCACGGTCACGGTGGCGACCGGGAGGGGGCGCTCCTGCTGTTCCGCGTCCAGCACGGGATGGTCGACGGGATCCGTTTGACCCAGCTGGTCCTGGGGTTGTGCGACCGCGACGACGACGACCCGCTGCCCAACGTGGGTCGGGAGCTGTCCTCATCGGGCGGCGGTGTCCTGGGCGCGGTGGGCCAGGCCGGGGCAGGGCTGGCCAAGGACACGCTCGGCATCGCCCGCGGCCTCGCGGGCGCCACGATCAGATTCCCCGTGACGATGGCGCGACTGACCAGGGACGTGGTGGCCCCGGGCGGGGAGCTGTCCCGGGTGCCCACGCGTGTCGTGGAATCCCTCGCCGACACCATCGATCCCACCAACATGACGACCAACACCTACCGCTCGGTTTTCCGCCTGCTGTTCGAGCCCCGTTCCCCCGAGCTGTCGTGGAGTGGCCACGCCCACGCCCGGAAGAAGGTCTCCTGGGTCACCGGGGTGGACCTCGCGGCCGTCAAGAGGGTGGCGGCGGAGCACGACACCACCGTCACCTCGGTGATGATCGCCGCGGTGTCCAAGGCGCTCACCCGGTACCTCGACGCCCGCGGTGACCGACGGGTCTCCGACATCAACCTCATGGTGCCGGTCTCGCTGACACCGAGCACCGACGACCTCCCGGAGGAGCTGGGCAACCACATCACTCTCATCCTCATGCGCCTGCCGCTGGGGATCGACGACGCGGACGAACTCATCGAGGCCATCACCACGTCCATGACCCGGGTGCGCTACTCGTTCGAGCCACACATCACCTTCGCCACCATGCTCGGCGTGGCCGTCACCCCCACCGCGGTGCAGCACGCGGTGGTCGACCTGTTCGCCAACAAGACCGTCGGCCAGCTCACCTCGGTACCCGGTCCGGTCTCCGAGGTGCGGCTCGCGGGAACCCCGGTCGAGGGCATGCTCGGCTGGGTGCCGATGAGTGGCGACCAGGCGCTCGGGATCTGCATCTTCAGCTATGACGGCACGGTGTCCGTGGGGATCGCCACCGATGCCGAGCTCGTGCCGGACCCGGGCCGGGTCGCCGAGATGATCGAGGGTCAGTTCGCGACCTTCGACGGCTGGGAGGCCCCGGCCTGAGGGCTGCCGCCGCCGCGCCTCTCCTCACCAGGCCGGCAAGTGGTCCTCGATAGGCGTGGGGAACAGGGAGAACCCCCGTGATGTCGGTCACACCTGTTCTAGCCTGGAGTGGAGCGCAGATGGCTCGGTGGTCGATCGCGGCTGGGGGGTCGAGACGATGGGGGAGAGGACGAGGGTCAGGATTCCGCTGCGGGATCAGTTGTGGTTGCACATGGACCGCCCCGACAACCTCATGTACATCACGTCGTTGGTGTGGTTCTCGGAGATCCCCGACTGGGACGCGGTCTCCGAGGCGATCGCGTCGCGGATGGTCGAACCCCACCCGGTGTTCCGCCGGGTCCCGGTTCGCGAGGGCAGGCGGTGGTACTGGGAGGACGATCCCGACTTCGACCTCTCCCACCACCTGATCCGCGGGCGGCTCCCCGCGCCGGGCGGGCGGGCCGAGGCCGAGGCGTACGTCTCCGAGCAGATGAGCATCCAGCTCCCTGACGACCGCCCCTTGTGGCGGGCCGAGTTCCTCGAGGGGCTACCACGGCCACGGCCACGAGGCCGGGCGGGAGGCCGGGCGGGAGGGTGCGCTGGTCCTGTTCCGGGTCCAGCACGCGATGGTCGACGGCGTCCGGCTGACCCAGTTGGTCCTGGGTCTGCGCGACACCCCGTGACGATGGCGCGACTGACCAGGGCCGTGGTGGCCCCGGGCCGCGGGGTCACCAGGGTGCCACGCGCGTCGTGGAATCCCTGGCCGACACCATCGACCCCACCAACAGGACGACCAACACCTACCGTGCGACCTTCCGGCTGCTGTTCGAACCCAGATCGCCGGAGCTGTCGTGGAGTGGCCACGCCCACGCCCGGAAGAAGGTCTCCTGGATCGCCGGGCTGGACCTCGCGGCGATCAAGAGGGTGGCGAAGGCGCACGACACCACGGTCACCACCGTGATGCTCGCGGCGGTGTCCAGGGCGCTCACCGAGTACCTCGACACCCACGGCGATCGTCGGGTCTCGGACATCAATCTCATGGTGCCGATGTCCATCGAGCCGGTGGCTGACGAACTGCCGGAGGAACTGGGCAACCACCTCACGATCATCCTCATGCGCCTGCCGCTGGGGATCGACGACGCCGACGAGCTCATCGACGCGATCGCCACATCCATGTCCCGGGTGCGCTACTCGTTCGAACCACACGTCAACTTCGCCACCATGCTCGGCGTCGCGGTCACTCCCGGCCCGGTGGCGCGCGCGGTGGTCGACCTGCTCGCCAACAAGACCGTCGGCCAGCTCACGTCGGTCCCCGGGCCGGTCTCCACGGTGCGGATCGCCGGCACTCCTGTCGAGGGGATACTCGGCTGGGTTCCGATGAGCGGCGACCAGGCCTTCGGAATCTGCATCTTCAGCTACAACGGCAAGGTCTCGGTGGGCATCGCCACCGACGCGGGACTCGTGCCCGACCCGGGCGAAGTCGCCGGGATGATCGAGGACAAGTTCGCGACGTTCGCCGGATGGGACGAGGAGGACTGACCCGCGGTCACGCCGCGTGGCCGGTCCGTCCCCGCGCCCACCCGACTCACCACGTCGGCGCCGACTCACCACGCCGGCGCCGGGACCTCCGGGTGGGCGGCGAACCAGGCACCGATGTAGGACATGTCGATGCCCTGGTCCTCCGCGATCAGGTCGTACATCGTGCGCCCGTCGAGCGCCTCGCGCAGGAGGTCGGCGTGCCCGCTGTGCCGGTTGATCTCGGTCAGCACGTGCTGTGCGACCCAGCGGCCGTTGAACGGTGCCAGGTCCGACGGGAACCACGGCATCTCGGTGGGGACGGGGACCCGCGCGTCCAGGTCGGCGGCTCGGAGATGGGCGAGTCCCGCGGCGCACCGACGGTCGTACTCGGCGAGGACCTCCTCGGCGGTCGCGTCGGGATCGACCCGGTTGACGGCCTCGGCCCACTCGAAGGTCTCCGGCAGCGAGCGTCCCGTCTCCAGGGGGTCGGGCGCGGCGGCCGCCCGGCCCAGCCAGTCCTCGGCCACTTGACCGATGTGCAGGATCAGCCAGCCGAGCGTCAGCTCACTCGACGGGACCGGACGCGCCCGCAGTTGGTCGCCGGTGAGGCCGTGGACGATCGAGCGGGCGTTGACGAGAGCGTCGTCGATCCATTCGAGCAGGGTGTCGCGCTCGGTGGTGTGGGTGGCGGCGAACAGTGGCATGGCGAACTCCTCGGTGGTGGGTCGGGGATGGTGTGGTGTCGGCGGATGCCGACGGGTCGTCCGGGTCAGACGGGTCAGACGGGTCAGACGGGTCGACCGGATCAATGGGTGTGGGCGTACAGGTCGCGGAGCAGGCACAGCTCCGCGCCGTGGTGGATGACCTCGCGGTGGATGTGCAGGACGAGGGTGGCCATGGGGGCGGCGGACCAGTGGCCCTCGGCCTCCCCGACGGGCGCGGCGAGGGCGTCGTCGTCGAGCCCCCGGACCCCCTCCATCCAGCCCGCGTAGGTGCGGTCGAGCTGGGCGAGTCTGCCCACGGCGTCACCGGCGAACTCGTGGGTCATGTAATCGTGGGGCGGTCCGCCGAAGTGGTCGTGCCACCGGGCCCCGAGCACTCCCACGACCACGTGGCCGATCCGCCACGCGATGGTCGTCAGCGGTGCGGGCCGCGGTTCGGGATAGGCGAAGTCGATCGTGAAGTCGCCGCTCCCGGCCTGCACCTCCGCGGAACCGGTGCCCCGGGGGCGCACGCCCCAGGTCCGATCATCGGGTGCGGGGGAGAAGTGGTACTCGGCGTCGGTCAGTCCCTCCAGGCGAGGCCGGAGGTGGCCGGTCTAGTGGTATTCGAGTTGATCGGCGAGCTGGTCGGTCCAGTCGATGGTGCGGGCTGTGGTCATGGTGGTCTCCCGGTGGTGGGGGCGGTCGGCCGACGGTCGGGCGGCTCTCTCGCGGTCCGACAGCAGACTCTCAGGTGATCAGGACAGATCTGGTCCTCTGCCGGTGCGAGAGTGGACGACGTGACCGAGGACAAGATGCCCACGACCCAGCGGGTGCTGGGGCTGCTCGACCTGCTGCAGCGGCGCACCGTGTGGACCGGGCCCGAACTCGCGGCCGAGCTCGGGGTCACCACCCGCTCGGTGCGGCGGGACGTGGACCGACTGCGCGACCTGGGCTACCCGGTCGAGTCCGAACGCGGCGCGGGCGGGGGGTACCGGCTGGGATCGGGCCGGCGGCTGCCGCCGTTGCTGCTGGA
>NZ_JAALEA010000004.1 GCF_014145145.1 Dietzia cercidiphylli | reverse complement strand
CGGGGTCGCCGAGGACGCGGTAGGCGATGACGGTGCCGTCGGAGGAGACGGCGGACGAGACGGCGGGTGTGGGTGCAGAGTTCATGGGACTCATCGTGCCAGCCGCACATGAGTCGGCCGGGGCCGAGCGTTCCGGCCACACAAGCCGGACCGGGGCGGCTACCGTGGTCCAATGGCAACCACCACCACCCAGATCGACTCCGACGTCGTGGTCCGCACCTTCTTCGACGCCCTCGTCTCGGGCAACGTCCCCGCCGCCGCCGACCTGCTGGCCGACGACGTGTGGTGGGCCAACATCGGGCTCCCCACCATCCGGGGTAAGCGCGACGTGGTCAAGGCGCTGTCGGCCATGGGCGCCACCGTGGACTTCGACGCGGAGATCCACCACCTCGCCGTGGGCGCACCGGCGGACCCGACCACCCCAGGCTCCCCCGCCATCGTGCTCACCGAACGCACCGACTACCTGGGACTCGGGCGATTCCGCTGCGGTTTCTGGGTCTGCGGACGCCTCGAGGTCCGCGACGGCCTCGTCTGCGGCTGGCAGGACTACTTCTCCAAGTCCGACATGGCCCTCGGCACGGTGCGCGGGCTGGTGGGGATGATCACCGGACGGGGTCGCTGAACTCGTCGTCGTCGAGCACCTAGTCTCTGGGACATGAGCTTCGATCACCCCGCCGCACGCGCGCGCCTGGCCGCCCTCCCCGCCGACACCCGCATCGCGGTGGTGACCGGCGCCTCTTCCGGGATCGGTGAGGCCACCGCGCGCGAACTGGCCGGGCTGGGGTTCCACGTGGTCGTCGGCGCCCGGCGACTCGACCGGCTGCAGGCGCTCGCGGACGAGATCGGCGGCACCGCCATGCCCCTGGACGTGACCGATCCCGCCTCGTGTGAGGCGTTCTGCGCGGCCGTCCCCCGGCTCCACGTGCTGGTCAACAACGCCGGCGGCGCCAAGGGCACGACCACCGTCATGGACGCCGACGAGGAGCAGTGGCGGTGGATGTGGGAGACCAACGTCCTGGGCACTCTTCGGCTCGTGCGCGGCCTCATGCCGGTGCTCGTGGAGACCGGCGACGGCCTGGTGGTGACCATCACCTCGATCGCCGCGCTGGAGTCCTACGACAAGGGCAGCGGCTACACCACCGCCAAGCACGCGCAGGCCGTGCTGCACCGGACGCTGCGCGGGGAGCACCTGGGCCAACCCGTGCGGTTCACCGAGATCGCGCCCGGCATGGTGGAGACCGAGTTCTCGCTCGTGCGGTTCGACGGCGACGACGACAAGGCCGGCGCCGTCTACCAGGGATTGACCCCCATGGTCGCACGCGACATCGCCGAGATCGTGGGGTTCGTGGCGAGCCGGCCGTCGCACGTCAACCTGGACCAGATCGTGGTCAAGCCGCGGGACCAGCACTCGGCCATGCGGGCCCACAGGCGCTGAGCGGTACGGTCCCGCGGTGGCGCGGTGGCGCGGTGGCGCGGGACCCCGTTGGCAGGTCCCGCCGACAAGGCCAGGCTTACCGATGTTCGGTTAGGCTTACTGACCTGGTAAAACGCGGTTGCCGGCCCTACTGTGGGACCCCTGGGGCGCAACATGCCCCGGGCGAACCTCGACGCCCGTCGAGGTCCCCCGAGAGGAAGGGTGCCATGATCATGGCCAAGAAGTCGTCGTCGTTCACCGAACTCCTGTCCGCGCAGGTCGGTCACGAGTTCGCCGCGAGCCAGCAGTACATCGCGATCGCAGTGTGGGCCGACGCCAAGGACCTGCCCCAGCTCGCCGGGCGCTTCTACCAGCACAGCCTCGGCGAGCGGAACCACGCCATGATGATGGTCCAGTACATGCTCGACCGCGACATCCCGGTGACCATCCCGGCCGTGCCCGGCCCGCAGGCCGAGTTCGACGGCCCCGTCGCCGCCCTGCGCCACGCGCTCGAGCAGGAGAAGCAGGTCACCCGTCAGATCGAGTCGATGTTCCAGGCGGCCCGCGCCGAGTCCGACCCGCTGGGTGAGCAGTTCATGCTGTGGTTCCTGCGTGAGCAGGTCGAGGAGGTCGCCAACATGAGCACCCTGGTGGCGATCGCCGAGCGCGCGGACAACGACTGGTTCCGCATCGAGGAATACCTCGCACGCGAGACCGACACCTCCACCAACACCGGCACCCCGCCCGCGGTGGCCGGCGGCGCCGTCTGACCGGACATCCCGGATCCGGCGAGCGGGCTCGGCCGGTACGGGCGGGGCTGGTGTTGGCGGGGCCTGTACGGGCGCGGGCGGGTCAGGCGCAGCTGTACTCCACGTAGCTCACCCCGCTGTCGAACCCGATCCGCCGGTGCGTGACCAGGGACCGCGCACCGGTGGACCCGGCGATCAGCGGTCGCCCCCGGCCGATCACCACCGGGTTGACCTTGAGCCGGAACTCGTCGATCTCGTCCGCCAACGCCGCTGCCAGCTCCCCGCCACCGCAGAGCCAGATGTCGAGCGGGGAGCTCTCCGCCTTGAGTCGTCGGACCAGTGTCACGGGGTCCTCGTCCGACGCAGTGAGGCCCGTCTCCGCCGGCAGATCACCCGGCCGATGGGTCACCACGTACTGGCGCAGGTGCGGGTAGCCGCTGGCCAGCCCCTCGTCGACAGCGACTTGATGGGTGGACCGGCCCAGCAGAACCGTGTCGAACACCCATGGGGCGGTCCCCGCGAGCCCGATCGCGCCGCGGATGTGACCGGGGATCGTCTCCGGATAGTGCTCGACGAGCCAGGCCATGTGGTCGCCCTCGAGCGGAAAGAAGTCCGTCCGTCCGTCGGGGTCCGCGATGAACCCGTCGGCGGTGACGGCGATGTAGTAGATGAGCTTGCGCATGGGTGAGTCCCTTCGTGGTCTGTGATCAGGGGAAATGGAGCGGGTCAGCCGAGCCGGATCACGTCGTCCACCCCCACCCGGGCACAGAAGCCGTCGTCGTGGCTCACCAGGACCAGGGCCCCGCGCCACCGCGCGAGAGCGTCGGCGAGCACCTCCACGCCGGCGAGGTCGAGGTTGTTGGTGGGCTCGTCCAGGATCAGCAACTGCGGAACCGGCCGCGCGAACAACCTCGCCGCCAACGCCGCGCGCAGACGTTCGCCACCGGAGAGCTCGGCGAGGCGGCGGAACCCGGCGTCCCCCGTGAACAACATCCGCGCGGCGTGGGCGTGGACCTGCTCGGGATCGGCCTCAGGGCGCACCGCCCGGATCGCGTCCACCACCGACCTGTCGGGATGCTCGACCCGCAGATCCTGCGGCAGCAGAGCCCAGGGCACGTGCGCCGCCTCGTCGTCACCAGCTCCGGCGGACCCGTCACCGAACAGGCGCCGGAGCAGCGTGGTCTTGCCGCTGCCGTTGGGGCCGGCGAGCCGTATCCGCGCAGGCCCGGTCAGGTGGATGCGACCGGCGACCGGATCGAGGGTGTCAATCACGCTCCGCCCGGCCGGCAGCCCCGGGTCGGGCATCGGGATCCGCAACACCTCCTCTCGGCGGACGGCGGCGTCGGCGTCCTGCATCCGCGCGCGCGCCTGCTCGACTCCCTGCTCGTGGACCGCGCGTAGTCTGCCCGCGGATTCCTGGGCGGACCTGCGACGTGCGTTCATGAGGATCTTGGGCATCCCGCCGGCGGCCTGCACCCGACGCCCCTGCGCGAGTCGGCGGCTCGCCTTCTCCATCCCGTCGACCCTGTCCCGCTTCTCCGCGCGCAGCTCGTTGCGGGCGTCCGCCAGCGACTGCACCGCGGCCGACTGCTCGAAGTCGACGACCTCCCGGTACAGCGAGTACGGCCCCCCGAAGAGTCGACATCGTCCGGACCGCAGCTCCACCGTGGCATCGGCCCGTTCGAGCAGTTCCAGGTCGTGGCTCACCGCCACAGCGATCCGCCGCCCTGCGGAGACGAACCCCTCGAGCGCCGCGAACAACCTGGCCCGGGCCGGTCGGTCGAGGTTGGTGGTCGGCTCGTCGAGAAGCAGCACCTTCGGCTGCCCCAGGAGTCGACCCGCCACCGCCGCGAGCGTGCGCTCCCCGCCGGACAACTCGCCCACGGGTCTGGTCAACTCGGCGGGCAGGCCCAGCTGGTCGAGCAGCGCGAGGGTCCGTTCGGCGACGGACCAGTCATCACCGATGCGGGCGAAGTCGTCGTCGTCGCCCTCTCCCGCCTCGATCCGATGCAGCGCCGCGAGCTGCGGGCCTATCCCGAGTTCGTCGGCGAGGGTGCGGCCGGGCGAGGCGTCGACGAGCAGCTGCGGCAGGTATGCGACCGCGGGCGGGCGGGCGGGCTCGCCGTCGACGGAGATCGACCCGGCGGACAGCGGCAGCTCCCCGGCGATCACGCGCAGCAGCGTGGACTTGCCGGCGCCGTTGCGGCCGACCAGTGAGGTCAGACCGGGGCGCACCGTGAGGTCGAGCCCGGTGAAGAGTGTGGTGTCGTCGGGGAACGCGTAGGCGACGTCCGACAGGACGAGGGAAGACATGAGTGCTCCAGGGAGGTGGCGGGTGGGCCGGGTCTCACCTGGGGTCGAGCACTGTGCTGTGGCTCCTCGTGTCGAGTTCTCGGCTGGCGCCCCTCGCGCCCGCAGGTCTCCCCGCGGTCACGCCGTGCGCCTGCCGACTTCCGCTGTGCACAGTACGCCGGGGGGCCACCGCGGGCAAGGGCTGCACGCGAGGCACGAGAGCACGCGAGGTCCCGTCTGGTCGAGGCTACTGCGGCGATTCCGCCGATTCACCGCAGTAGGCACGACCAGAACGCCGTGCCTGCGGCGGGCGGGCGCGTCACATGAACGCGCTGGGCGGGAGGCCTTCGCGGCTGGTCATCGGCAGCTCCTTCTCGAGCTTCTCCATGAAGAAGTGCGACTGCACCGCGGTCCAGATGTTGTTGGTGAGCCAGTAGATACCGATCGCGATGGGGAAGTTGAAGAAGTACGCGCCCACGATCGGGAAGAAGGGGAACAGGTACATCATGATCTTCATCGACTGGTTCATCGACTCGGTCATGGACTCGGCGATCGACTGGAAGTCCTGCGGCTTGCCCGCAGCTGCCGAGCCCGC
>NZ_JAALEA010000049.1 GCF_014145145.1 Dietzia cercidiphylli | reverse complement strand
CGGGCACGATCCGGCGTGCGGGACCCCCGCCGGCAACCGGTCGACCCGCGCGATCCCCGGTCCGCCCGACGGCCGTCGCGGGCGGGGTACGGGTCCACACGCGATCGCCGCTCCCGCAGGGCACCCGGTAGACGGCGCCTCGGCCCGATGCGGATCCTGGGTCTGGTGCTCGTGGTGATCCTGACACTGGGCGTGGTGAGCGTCCTGTGGGCGGACTCCAGGCTCCAGCGGATCGACGCGCTGCCCGACTACCCCGGCCGGGGCGGCAACACCCCGGGCAGCATCACCCTCCTGGTGGGGACCGACTCCCGCGAGGGACTCACCCCGGAGCAACAGGCCCAGCTGTCCACCGGGTCGGAGTCCGATGCCGGCGGCAAACGCACGGACACCATGATGCTGGTCTACACCCCGCGGGACAGCGGCCGGACCATGCTCATCTCCCTCCCGCGGGACCTGCTGGTCGACATCCCGGACTACGGACAGAACAAGCTCAACGCCGCCTACACCTTCGGCGGTCCGGCGCTGCTGACCCGCACGCTCGAGCAGCAGACCGGGATGCGGATCGACCACTACGCGGAGATCGGGTTCGGCGGCTTCTCCGGGATCGTCGACGCGGTCGGTGGCGTGGACATCTGCATCGACGAGCCGATCAACGACCCGCTCGCCGGCCTCGACCTGGCCGCCGGCTGCCAGACCCTGGCGGGGCCGCAGGCCCTCGGCTTCGTCCGCACCCGCTACGGGTTCGCCGAGCAGGACCTCCAGCGGGTCCGCAACCAGCGGCAGTTCCTCGGCGCGCTCATGAGCGAGACCATGTCCCCGGGCAACCTGCTCAACCCGTTCACCGCGGTGTCACTGGTCGACGCGGCCTCGGAGGCCGTCACGGTCGACTCCGGGGACCACATCTGGAACCTCGCGTCGGTGATGTGGAAGCTCAGGGGCGATCCGCTCACCGTGACCGCCCCCTACGACGGCATGGCCTCCGGTTCCGTGGGCTCGTACCTCGTGTGGGGCCCGAGCACCACGGGGTTCTTCGACGCGGTCGCCTCGGGCCGCACCCCGGCCCAGGAGTACCTCGACCCCGGCCCCTGAGCCCGCCCCCCGGCTCACGGGTACCGGCTGGTCATCCCGCGGGCGTGATCGAGACGATCCCCCAGGTGCCGTCGGGGTTCTCCGCCACCCGCACACGCTGCCGGATCACCACCGGCTCCGCATCGGGCGGGGACTCGGTGAGGCTCACCTCGAGGAGCGTGGGCGACAGCTCCCGCGCGTCCACACAGTGGGTGGTGCCCTCGGGCACCCGGTCCACCCCCTCGACGCGCAGCCGGTCCGGCGTCATCCGGCTCGACGGCGAGACCGCCTCGAACGCCTTCTCGGCCGAGCGCTCGACGTAGTAGGCGTGATCGAAGGCCAACACGGTCCCCAACGGCGAGTCCAGCGACCCCGGGCCGTCGCCCACCACGTGGCCGGGTTCGGAGACCGGGGCGCAGTCCGCCGCCTCCTCACCGGTCGGGGAGAGAGCCCCGCGGGTGAGGAGGAATCCGATCACCGCCGAGCCGGCCAGGACCGCCACCCCGGCCGCCGCGAACACCGCGACCCGGCGTGCGCGACCGCCGTGGCCCGGGG
>NZ_JAALEA010000499.1 GCF_014145145.1 Dietzia cercidiphylli | reverse complement strand
CCCCTCGTCGTCGTCCGGCGAAGCCCCACCCCCTCCGGCCGGACCCCCGTCCCGCGCTCGGGCACCACCGGGAGCGGCGGTGCCCGCCGGCGCGGTGCCCGACTCCAGGGCTTCGACCCGCTGCAGCAGCGCGATCATGGAGTCGTCGGCGGAGGGCAGCAGCAGCTTGGCGCAGAGGATCTCCAGCAGCAGCCTGGGAGAGGTAGCGCCACGCATCGACCCCATTCCCTCGTGCACCATGTCCGCGCACCGAGCGAGGGTGGCGGGCCCGATGGTCTCCGCCTGGCGCCGCATGGTGTCGGCCTGCTCGACCGGGGCGTCGACCAGCCCTCGCTCGATGGCCTGGGGCACCGACTGCACCATGATCAGGTCCCGCAGCCGCTGGAGCAGATCCGCGGCGAACCGGCGGGGGTCCAGCCCGGCCTCGATGACCTTGTCGACGGTCCGGAACAGCGTGGCACCGTCCCCCGCGGCGAGCGCGTCCACGGTGTCGTCGATCAGCGCGACCTCGGTGGCCCCCAGCAGGCTCACCGCGCGCGGGTAGGTGATGCCCTCCTCGCCGGCGCCGGCCATCAGCTGATCCAGCACGCTCAAGGTGTCACGCGGCGACCCGCCACCCGCGCGGATGACCAGGGGGAAGACCGTGGGTTCGACCTTCACCCCCTCCTGCTCGCTGATCCGCTCGACCAGCCCGCGCATCGACGACGGCGTGAGCAGGCGGAACGGGTAGTGATGCGTCCGCGAGCGGATGGTCGGCAGCACCTTCTCCGGCTCGGTGGTGGCGAAGATGAAGATGAGGTGCTCCGGCGGCTCCTCCACGATCTTGAGCAACGCGTTGAAGCCCGCATTGGTGACCATGTGCGCCTCGTCGATGATGAGCACCCGGTACCTGGACGACGCCGGCGCGAAGAACGCCCGTTCACGCAGGTCGCGGGTGTCATCCACGCCGCCGTGGCTGGCCGCGTCGAGCTCGGTGACGTCCAGCGTGCCCGTGCCCCCGGGCGCCAGGGCCACGCACGAATCGCACTGCCCGCACGGCGTGGCGGTGGGTCCCTCCACGCAGTTCAGCGACCGGGCGAGGATGCGGGCGGAGGACGTCTTGCCGCACCCGCGCGGGCCGGAGAAGAGATAGGCGTGGTTGATGCGACCGGAGGACAGGGCCACCGAGAGCGGTTCGGTGACGTGCTCCTGGCCCACGACCTCGGCGAAGGAGGCGGGGCGGTACTTCCGATAGAGGGCCACGTGTAGAGGGTACCCAGGGGGTACGACGGCGAGGTCCGCCCTCCGCGTCCCGGGACCCGACCTCCGGAAATGACCGGAGGGGCCGCGTCTCCGCAGCCCCTCCCGACGTCCCTCGCGCGGCGGTGCGGGCCCCCTCAGACCCTCGCGGCGCGGTTCCGGACCAGGATCGGAGCACCGGCCCCTCGCAGCCCCTCAGCCGCACTCCGGTGCCCGATCCCTTATGGGGTCCGGACGTTTCAGATACAACCATGCCGACCTGTGGGGATCAAGGACCTCCCTTCGTTGACTATTGCTCAACTGCGCGGGGACTGACATACGTGCACGTCAGCGCCACCGCCACTGCCCGCACCGGCGCGCCCACCACATGGGAACGTGGTGTAGATCACGGTCGAGCACGTCTCGCAGGTGACAGCGGCGTGGCGAACCGCGTGGGAGGGCGAACGGAGGCGCGCGGCGTACACCGCCCACGCGCGGCAGTGATTAACGAAGGGGGAGGCGCTGTTACATCACTTTCGCGCATCGCGGCACGCGGCGAGCAGCGCGCACAGGCCCACCACGTCCATCGCCTCCTCCACCTCGGCCAGTGGCGGCAACGTGGGGGCCAACCGGATGTGCCGATCGTCGGGATCCTGCCCGTACGGATAAGCCGAACCCGCCGGGGTCAGCGCGACCCCGACCGCCTTGGCCAGACGGACGGTCTCCGTGGCGGTACCGTCCGGCACCTCGAGGTCGATGAAGTACCCGCCCTCGGGACTCGTCCACGTCGCCACCTCGTACCCGCCGAGCCTCCGGCCCAGTGCGGCGGCGGCCGCCTCGAACTTCGGGGCCACGATCTCGCGGTGCTTCTGCATGTGGTCCCGCACCCCGTCGGCGTCACCGAAGAAGCGCGCGTGTGCCAGCTGGTTGACCTTGTTGGGGCCGATCGACCGGATCCCGGTGTGCCCCAGGTACCAGTCGAGGTTCGCCTCGGAGGCGGAGAGGAACGACACCCCCGCCCCGGCGAAGGTGATCTTGGAGGTCGAACACACCTGCAGGAATCGATTGGGGTGACCGGCCTCGGCGGCCAGCGAATCCACATCGGGCACCTTGGGGAAGTCCTCGGTCAGCGTGTGCACCACGTAGGCGTTGTCCCAGATCACCCGGAAGTCCGGGGCGGCCGCGGCCATCCGGGCCAGCCGGGACACGGTGTGGTCGCTGTAGACGGTCCCGGTCGGGTTGGAGTAGATCGGCACACACCACATGCCCTTGATCGACGGGTCCGTGGCGACGAGGTGCTCCACCTCGTCCATGTCCGGGCCGCCCTCCCCCATCGCCACCGGGATCATCTCGATACCGAGGGCTTCGGTGATGCCGAAGTGCCGGTCGTACCCGGGGACCGGGCACAGCCAGCGGAGCTTCGGCTCGTCCTTCCACGGGCGCTCCGAGTCGGGCGTACCGAACAGCATCGAGAACGTCAGCAGGTCGTACATGATCGACAGGCTCGCGTTGTCCTGGGCGATCACGCGGCCGGCGTCCACGCCCAGGAGTTCGGCGATGATCCCGCGGAGCTCCGGCAGACCGGCGCCGCCGCCGTAGTTACGGACGTCGGTCTTGCCGGCCGTGTGGTCGCCCTCCCCCGGAAGCGCCAGCAGTCGCTCGGAGAGGTCCAACTGCTCGGGTGACGGCTTCCCGCGGGTCAGGTCCAGGGACAGTCCCCGGTCGGCGAGCGAGTCGTACTCGGACGACAACTCGGACTCGAGTCGGGTGAGTTCGTCGGCGGAGAGATCGGACAGCGCCATAGTGGCCTCCGGGAGGTCGACATCGTCGGTGGTGTGTGTACCCAGACGTAAAGGGACCCCGCGCACCCGCCAGAGCCCGCTGACCCTTGCTGCCTTCCGGCCCTGGGGGAGTTCACAGGATGGACGCCGCGCGGGGTCCGGTGACGAGTCTAGCCGTGCCGCCTCCGCCGCTGCACGCAGCCCGGGATGTGGCCGGTGATTCCCGGATGGTTTGCCAGTGGTTGGCCGCGCTGGGTACTCTCGTCCACGGAGGATTCGCCTAGTGGCCTATGGCGCTCGCCTGGAACGCGGGTTGGGGTTTATAGCCCCTCAGGGGTTCAAATCCCCTATCCTCCGCCGCAGACGCGGCCCGGTGCTCTCGAGCCCGGGCCGCGTCTCTCATTTCCCGGCCCTCACCGCACCACGAGTCGCGTCCACCGCAACCCGCACCGCCACCGAGCCCGCTCGGTAGCATCGCGAACGTGACCGAGATCACCAGTCCGGACGTCGAGCTACGGGTGCTCGTCTACAGCCACGACGCCGCGACCCGCAGCCGCGTCATGTCCGCGCTGGGCACGCGACCGCACCCCGACCTCCCCCGACTGCACTACACCGAGGTCGCCACGGCGCCGGTGGTGATCGAGCACATGGACGCCGGGGGGATCGGTCTCGCGATCCTCGACGGTGAAGCCGCCCCCACCGGCGGGCTTGGCCTGGCCAAGCAACTGCGCGACGAGCTCGACCACACCCCGCCGATCCTCGTGCTCATCGGACGAGCGGACGACCGGTGGCTGGCCGACTGGTCCCGGGCCGACGCGTCGGTCCCGCACCCGATCGACCCGCTGCGTCTGCGGGACACCGTCACCTCGCTCCTCGCGCCGTCCTGAGATCGCGCCGCCGGCCGCCACGGGCAGCCGCTGCAGTCGTCCGCCACAGACCGCCGAAAATCCGTCTGCCGAAACCCCAGACACGCGTCAAAGCAATGTGAGTAGAGTCACAGTCGAGGAACACCCCGATCCGACAGGGAGACGGCGGGCCGTGACCCCACCACAGCCGGTCGCCGGCGATCCCATGCGGTTGCAGGAGAAGTGCGCCCACAGGTGACTTCTCGAGGAACACGCGAGGAGTGACGCGATGAACGAGTACGTGCCGATCCTGGCCCTCGGGGCCGTCGCCGTCGCCTTTGCCGTCTTCTCCTCGCTGGTCTCCTCGCTGGCCGGTCCGAGCCGGTTCAACAGGTCGAAACTCGAGGCCTACGAGTGCGGCATCCAGCCCACCCCGCAACCGGTCGGTGGCGGGCGATTCCCGGTGAAGTACTACCTCACCGCGATGCTGTTCATCATCTTCGGCATCGAGATCCTCTTCCTCTATCCGTGGGCCGTCCACTTCGACAACCTCGGGTTGTTCGGGCTGGCCGCGATGGCCCTGTTCGTCGTCAACGTCTCCGTCGCCTACGCCTACGAGTGGCGTCGGGGCGGACTGAGCTGGGACTGACCGGGACCGGGAGGAGGAGACAGTCATGGGACTGGAAGAGAAACTGCCGAGCGGGTTCCTGCTGACCACGGTCGAGCAGCTCGCGGGCTACATGCGCAAGGGCTCGCTCTGGCCCGCGACCTTCGGACTGGCGTGCTGCGCCATCGAGATGATGGCCACCAGCGGCGGCCGCTACGACCTGGCCCGGTTCGGGACCGAGGTGTTCCGGGCCTCCCCCCGCCAGGCCGATCTGATGATCGTCGCCGGCCGCGTCAGCCAGAAGATGGCCCCGGTCCTGCGCCAGGTGTACGACCAGATGGCCGAGCCCAAGTGGGTGCTGGCGATGGGCGTGTGCGCGTCCTCGGGCGGGATGTTCAACAACTACGCGATCGTCCAGGGCGTCGACCACGTCGTCCCCGTGGACATCTACCTGCCCGGATGCCCGCCGCGGCCCGAGATGCTCATGCACGCGATCATCACCCTGCACGACAAGATCCAGCACCTGCCCCTCGGCGCCAACCGGGCCGAGGCCGTCCGCGCGGCGGAGCAGGCGGCCCTGGACCAGCGCCCGCTCATCCCCGTCGAGGGGATGTTCCGGTGACCGGCCGTCCGACCTCCGGCGCCCCCGACGACCGCGACCGGGCCCCC
>NZ_JAALEA010000498.1 GCF_014145145.1 Dietzia cercidiphylli | reverse complement strand
CCGCGATCGAGGCCGCCGGGCGGACGCAGCCGGAGTGGGCGGCCGTGCCCGCCCGCGACCGGGCCGAGATCCTGCGCCGCGCGTACGAGCTGATCCTCGACCGCGCCGACGAGCTGGCGCTGCTCATGACCACCGAGATGGGCAAACCGCTGGCGGAGGCCAAGGGCGAGGTCACCTACGGGGCCGAGTTCTTCCGCTGGTTCTCCGAGGAGGCCTGCCGCATCCGCGGGGACGCCCGCCGTTCGCCCGACGGCAGGACCCGTCTCATGGTGACCCACGAACCGGTCGGGCCCTGCATCCTCATCACCCCGTGGAACTTCCCCCTGGCCATGGCCACCCGCAAGATCGGCCCGGCCGTCGCCGCCGGCTGCACCATGGTGTTCAAACCGGCCAACCTCACGCCCCTGACCTCGCTGTACGTGGTGGACCTCCTGCGCGAGGCGGGGCTCCCCGACGGCGTCCTCAACGTCGTGTGCACCACCGAGCCGGGCAGTGTGGTGGAACCGTGGATCGACTCCGGGATCGCCCGCAAGCTGTCGTTCACCGGGTCCACGCCGGTCGGCCGGATGCTGCTGGAGCAGTGCGCGCGCGGGGTGCTGCGCACCTCCATGGAGCTCGGCGGGAACGCCCCGTTCGTGGTGTGCGAGGACGCGGACATGGACACAGCCGTGGCCGCCGCGATGGCCGCCAAGATGCGCAACATGGGCGAGGCCTGCACGTCGGCCAACCGGATCCTCGTCCACCGTTCGGTCCTGGACGAGTTCGGTCGGCGCCTCACCGAGAAGATGTCCGCCCTGACCGTCGGCGACGGCACGCGGGACGGCACCGACGTGGGCCCGTTGGTCGAGGAGAAGGCCGTGGCGAAGGTGGTCGACCTGGTCGACGACGCCGTGGGGCGCGGGGCCGAGGTGCTGTGCGGCGGATCGCGGACCGAGGGACCCGGGTACTTCTACCCGCCCACCGTCCTGACCGGAGTGGCGGCCGACTCCGACCTCATGTCCACCGAGATCTTCGGTCCCGTGGCCGCCCTGATCCCGTTCGACTCCGACGACGAGGCGGTGGCCCTGGCCAACGACACCGAGTTCGGCCTGGTCTCCTACGTGATGACCGAGAACCTGGACCGCGCGATGACCATGTCCGAGCGCCTGCAGGCGGGAATGGTGGGCGTCAACACCGGGATCGTCTCCAACCCGGCCGCGCCGTTCGGTGGCATCAAGCAGTCCGGGCTCGGCCGCGAGGGCGGGCTCACCGGGATCGAGGAGTTCGTGGAGACCAAGCTCGTCGCGATCCCGGTGCGCTGATCGCCCGCCGCCCTCCGCCGGTGGGCGGTTCGGCGGAAGGCGGTGGTCGGTCAGCCGGTGGGCGGTCAGCCGGTGCGGACCCGCCCGGCGAGCCGGTGCCGCTCGGCCTCGGACATCCCGCCCCAGACGCCGTACAGCTCGCGGTGGGCCACGGCGTGCGCGCGGCACTGTTGGATGACCGGGCACTGCGCGCAGAGCTTCTTGGCCGCCGTCTCCTTGCGCCGGCGCAGGCTCCTCGACTCGTTCTCGGAGTTGTAGAACAGGTCCGGTACGTCCTGGCACATCCCGTACTCTGCCCAGGCCCATCGTTCGTCGATCCTTCTCGTCGCGGTCGTCATGGCACTCCCCCCGTCGGAACCAGCTTCATTCACGCTCGAGGGAGTTCGGCACACCCCCAGGGGTGGGACGGGTCACAACTGTTAAAGTTCCCAGATGCCGGTCAGGGTCTCGGTGGAGAACGACTACACACTGGTCATCGCCGGTGTGCACGCACTGCTGGCCGCGTACCCCGGCCGCGTGGAGGTCGTGGTGAACGGGCCCGGCTCCCGCGCAGGTGTGCCCGTGGACGTGGTGCTGTTCGATACCTTCGCCTCCCCGGTCGACTGGCAGGCCCGGTGCTCGGCCATGGCCCTCGACCCGGCGATCGGGGCCGTGGCCGTCTACTCGTTCGTCACGGATCCGCGCGCTGTCGACGAGGCCTTCGCCTCGGGGGCGACGGGGT
>NZ_JAALEA010000497.1 GCF_014145145.1 Dietzia cercidiphylli | reverse complement strand
GAGGTGTGCGTGCCCTGGATCGGCCCCGGGGACCCGGTGCGGCTGGTCCCGGTCGCGGCCGGGGACCGGCTCACCGTGGGCGGCTACGACGTGCGCGTACTGCCCGCCCGGCACCGCGTGTTCGACGACGGCGACGCGGTGCTCTACGACGTCACCGGCCCGGACGGCGCCCGCATCCTCTGGGCCACCGATACCGGCCCCTGGCCCGAGGACTGGTTCGCCGCCGTCCGCGGGGCCCGGTACGACGCGGTGTTCCTCGAGGAGACCCTCGGGGACCGCGAGGACATCTCGCAGGCCCACCTCGGTCTGCCGAGGTTCGAGGACCTGATCCGGTCACTGCGGTCCGCCGGGGCGGTCGACGACCACTCCGAGATCGTGGCCGTGCACCTGGGCCATCACAACCCGCCGCTCGATCAGCTGGCCGGGCGGCTGGGCGAACACGGGGCCCGCGCGGGGTTCGACGGCGAGGTCGTCAACTGCGACCCCGCCGCCCGGCGGTGACCCTCCCGGCGCTCACCCGGTCGACGGTGCCCCTCCCGGCGGTGACCCGGTCAGCGAGCTACTCGGTGCCGCGCCGGAACTCCCGGGCCGTGCCGTGCTCGAGCAGGTCGAACGCCTCGTTCAGGTAGTCCGTCGGGCCCTGTGCCCCGGCCGGTCGATGCCTGAGCACCGACGCCCCGGCCGCGAGACCCAGGTCCACGATCACGCGGACCCGGAACCGGCTCAGCCGTGGCGCCCGGCGGCTGACCGCCTCGTACAGCGGATCGAGGATGTCATCGGCGACGCTGGACCTCGCCTCCGCGCTGAGCAGCAGACCGATCTGTTCGCCGACCACCAGGAGGTTCTCGGCCGCGTAGACGTCGTCCGCCGAGCGGCCGGAGATCTCCCGGAACATCGAGCGCAGGACCTCCAGCGGCGACATCCCCGTCGGCGCCTGCTCCACCTGCCGCACCCACTCGGCCACCTGCTCGCGCAGGAAGTGCACGAACGCGTCCTCGCGGTGGGCGAAGTAGTTGTGGAACGTCCGGGTGGAGACCCCCGCCCGGCCGGCGATGGCGGACACCGTCGCACCCTCGGCACCCACGGCGACGAGGAGTTCGACAGCGGCCACCGCGAACCGGGTCCGGGTGTCGGCCTTCTTCCGCTCGCGCAGATTAGGCATCGGTGCGGGTCCCGACACCACCGCCGGCGGCGTGGTCACCGAGCTCGTGCTCTCCCGCTCCTGCGGACTGCTCGGCCACGTCTCCGGACGCGTGCCGGCCGGCGGTCTCCTCCGAGGCTGCGTCGTACTCGGCGGTCTCGAGGGCGGAGCCCTCGACGTCGACGGTCGGGAGGATCTTGTCCAACCACCGCGGCAGGCCCCAGGCCCGCTCGCCCAGCATGAACATCACCGCGGGGATGATCGTCATGCGGACGACGAAGGCGTCGAACAGCACGGCGACCGCCAGGGCGAAGCCCATGACCTTGATGAACTGCTCGTCGATCGTCATGAACGCGGCAAAGACGCTGATCATGATGAGCGCGGCGGCGGTGACCACGCGGGCGCCGTGCTTGAAGCCGTTGGCGACCGCGTTGTGCGCAGTCTTGCCGTGGACCCACCCCTCGCGCATGCGGGTGACCAGGAAGACCTGGTAGTCCATGGCGAGGCCGAACACGATGCCGATGAGCATGATCGGCAGGAAGCTGATGATCGGCTGCGGGTCGGAGATGATGCCCAGCCAGCCCTCCTGCCAGATCGCGACGGTGAGACCGAAGGTCGCCGCCACCGACAGGCCGAAGCCCAGCGCGGCGATCAGCGGGACCCAGATCGACCGGAACACCAGCATGAGCAGGACAAAGGCGAGCGCCAGGACGATGCCGATGTACGGCAGCAGGACCTCGGTCAGTCGCTCGGAGATGTCCTCGTAGATCGGGGTGACACCGGTGACCGAGTAGGTTCCGCCGGTCTCCTGCTCGAAGGTCCCGGCGCTGGCCCGGATCTCCTCGAGGACGTCGGCGGCCCGCTCGTCGATGGCTCCGTACTGCGGGGTGATGAGCACCTGGGCGGCGTCACCGGCCTCGTTGGTCTCGATGATCTGGGCGTTCTCCACCCCGTCGAGGGCCTGGATGTCCGCCGCCGCGGCAGCCCACGCCGCCGGACGCTCCTCCTCCGGCACCTGCAGGGTGTCGACGAGGGCGATCATCGGGGCGTTGCGGCCCGGGCCGAACGCCTCGTCGGTCATGTCGTAGGCGATGCGGTTCGGGGTGTCCGGGGCCATCGTGCCGTCGGACGGCATAGCCAGACGCAGCTGCGCGGCCGGGAGGGCCAGCAGGATGAGGAGGAGGACACCGGCGGTCGCGAAGAGCACCGGGCGGGCGCGGATCTTGCGCACCCACGACAGGCCCATCGTCGGCTTCTCGTCCTCCGGGTCGGGTGCCTTGACGCCCTTCACGCGGGCCGCGAAGAGCTTGGTGCCGACCGCGCCGAGGATGGCCGGCAGCAGCGTGATCGCGACCAGGACGGCGATCGCCACGGTGGCCGCGGCGGACAGCGCCATCGCGGTGAGGAACGGGATGTTGATGATCGACAACGCGGCGAGCGCGATGAGGACGGTCAGGCCCGCGAAGACGACGGCCGAGCCGGCCTTGCCGACCGCCAGTCCGGCGAGATGCGCCCGCTGTTTGACGTCGATGGCCTTGAGCTTCTCCGCGAGTTCCGCGGGCTCCAGGTCGTTTCCGCCGATGTGTTTGACCAGCTCCGTGCGGAATCGCGAGACGATGAACAGGGCGTAGTCGATGCCCACGGCGAGACCGATCATGGACGCCAGGGTCGGCGTCATGGTGTTGATGGTGTCCGTGAAGGCGGTTGCAGCGAAGATGCCGCCGATGCCGATCCCGACGCCGATGACGCCGGTGAGCAGCGGCATGCCGGCGGCGATGAGCGAACCGAAGGTGATCAGCAGGATCACGGCGGCGACCGCGATGCCGATGATTTCGCCGACGGCGCTGATCTCGGACATCTGGAAGGCATTGCCCGAGTACGCGATGGTCAGGTCACCCTCGTGCTCGGCGACGACCTCGGCGAAGGCCTCCCGGTCCTCGGTCTGCACGTCCATCGTGGTCTCGGCCGCGAACTGGATCTCGACCGTGCCGGTGGTCTCGTCGGCGCTGAGCGGGCTCAGGGCGGCGATGTCGGCGGCGATCTGCTCCTCACCGATGCCCTGCTCGGCCTTGGCCGTGGTCAG
Source organism: Dietzia cercidiphylli (assembly GCF_014145145.1). GTDB lineage: Bacteria > Actinomycetota > Actinomycetes > Mycobacteriales > Mycobacteriaceae > Dietzia > Dietzia natronolimnaea. The sequence goes on along the minus strand of NZ_JAALEA010000497.1, from coordinate 807 downwards.
CTGCTCCGACAGGCCTTCGGCCGCGATCACCGGGCTGACCAGCGCGTCGGTCCCGGTGAGGAACTCCAGCTCCCGCACGTCGGCGAGGAAGGCGTCGACGTCCTCGGTGACCGCGGGGTCGGTGAGGGTGCTGCCCTCGGGCGCCCCGATGACGACGGTCCCGGTCGGCGCGTCGAGCTGACTGCCCGCCCCGGCGAATCTCTCCTGCATCTCCTCCTGCGTCTCGATGGACTCGAGTCCCGGGATCGAGAAGGTGGTGCTGGTCTGCTGCGTCAACGTGGCGGCGGCCGTGCCGACACCGATGATCAGCAACATCCAGGCTGCGATGAACCGCCATCTGAACAGATAGGCGGACCGCCCGATGCGGTAGAGAAATGACGCCATGCGCTGGCTCCTGGTGCGTAGATGCGATTCGCGAACCTTCGCAGTTTTGCACGACATCTGCACGATTGCACAGCCCGTGCAACTAGGTGTGGTGCAGAACACCCTGCATATTGCCGCTCCCGGCTCGTCGCCATCTCGGCCCGTCGCCTCGTCCGGCCCCGGGAACGACCGGCCGTCCGCATACCCTCCGGGGCGTCTTGCGCATACCCCCCGGGGTATGTACAGTCGTGGCACACCCCTCGCAGGGAACACCGACCGACAAGGAGAGCACCATGCTTCTCGAACGCATCTACGACGAGGACCTCGCCCAGGCCGGCTACTTCATCGGCTGCCAGGCCAAGGGGGAGGCCGTGGTGGTCGACGCCCGCCGCGACATCCGCGAGTACCTGGACCTGGCCGCGCGCCACGGCATGACCATCACCG
>NZ_JAALEA010000496.1 GCF_014145145.1 Dietzia cercidiphylli | reverse complement strand
ACATCCACGCCGACTACCTGTCCGGCACCCGCGAACTCGCGGCCGCCACCGGGGCGACCGTCTACGTCTCCGGCGAGGGCGGTGACGACTGGCAGTACCGCTTCGCCGCGGAGCGCCTGTACCACGGCGACCGGCTGACACTCGGCAACATCACCGTCGAGGCCGTGCACACCCCGGGCCACACGCCGGAGCACCTGTCGTTCCTCATCACCGACGGCGCGTTCGCCGATACCCCCGGGTACATGCTGACCGGCGACTTCGTCTTCTCCGGCGACCTCGGCCGGCCCGACCTGCTCGACGAGGCCGCGGGCGGGGTCGACACCCGTTTCGCCGGCGCCAAGCAGATCTTCCGGAGCCTGAAGGACTCGTTCGTCACGCTGCCGGACCACGTCCAGGTCTTCCCGGGCCACGGCTCGGGCAGCGCCTGCGGCAAGGCGCTCGGCGCGCTTCCGTCGACCAGCGTCGGGTACGAGCGTCGATACGCGTGGTGGGCGGGGTACGTCAACGACGACGACGAGGAGGGCTTCGTCTCCGAACTCCTCGACGGCCAGCCGGACGCGCACGCGTACTTCGGGCGGATGAAGCGGCAGAACCGGCAGGGTCCGGACGTCCTCGGACCGCTGGCCCCGCTGCGCCGTTACGACTCCGCGGAGGTGGCCGACGCCCTCGAGACGAACGAGGTCGTCGTCGTCGACACCCGCGGCCAGGACGAGGTCCACGCGGGCACCGTCCCCGGCTCGCTCAACATCCCCGGCGTCGACAAGGCCGCCTCCTTCGGCGCCTGGGTGTACGACCCCGAGTCCGAGGACACGCCCCTGGTGGTGCTCGCCCGGGACGTCGAGATGGCCGAGGCGTTGCGGGATCACCTGCTGCGGGTCGGCATCGACACCGTCACCGGCTACACCACCGGCCTCGAGGGTCTGCCCATGACGACCCCCGAGATGATCGGGCCCGACGAGCTGGACGCGTTCGACGCCGCCATGGTCCTGGACGTGCGGAACAAGACCGAGCACTCCGAGGGGCACATCCCGGGCTCCGACCAGCTCAGCGGCGGCCGGCTCCTGTGGAACCTCGACCGGCTCCCGACCGACGGGCCGATCGTGACGTACTGCCAGAGCGGCGTCCGCAACTCGGTCGCGGCCAGTGCACTGCGTCGCGCCGGCTACCACGTGGTCGAGCTCGAGGGCAGCTACGCCGCCTGGTCCGAGCGCACCCTCGTCTCCGCCTGAGCGGACCCACCGCACACCCCGGGGGCCGGACCACCCGTCCGGCTCCCGGCCGCGCGGCGACCCGCCGCCACTCCGACTCCCCACACGAAAGGGCCGACACCACCCATGCTCTCCAGCCTCACCCACGCCCCGACCATCGCCCCGGCCGACCTGCGCGATGCGATGCACTCGGACACCCCGCCCACCGTCATCGACGTGCGATCCGGCGCCGAGTACTCCTCGGTCCACATCCGCGGCTCCTACAACGTGCCGCTGCCCCTGCTCGCCGAGCACGGGGAGGAGTTCGCCTCCCGCCTGCCCGGACAGGTCGTGTTGATCTGCCAGTCGGGCAACCGCGCCCGCCAGGCGGGCCAGCGCCTCGAGTCCGTGGGCGTGGACCCCGACTCGGTGACCGTCCTCGACGGCGGGATCGCCGCGTTCGAGTCCGCCGGCGGCGAGGTCGTCCGCGGCGCGGGCCCGTGGGCGATGGACCGGCAGGTCCGCATGGCCGCCGGCTCCCTCGTGCTGGTGGGCGTGACGGCCTCGAAGGTGCTCTCCCCGAAGTTCGCCTACCTCGCCGGCGCCATCGGGGCCGGGCTGACCTACTCCGCCGCGAGCAACTCCTGCGCCATGGCCGCCGCCCTGTCGAAGATGCCGTGGAACCGCTCGGCCGACGAGCCCGGACTCGGCTCCGTGCTCGACTCGCTGCCCGCCCGCTCCTGACCCACCCGACCCCCGACACCGGAACCGGCGCCCCGCCGGAGAAAGGCACCTGACATGGAGATCACCACGATCATCGTCGTGGCCCTGGCCGTCCTGGTCGGACTGTCCCTGGGCCTGCTCGGCGGGGGCGGTTCCATCCTCGTCGTCCCGCTGCTCACCTACATCGGCGGACTCGATCCCAAGGAGGCCATCGCCACCTCGCTGTTCGTCGTCGGCGCGACCTCGCTGGTCAGCCTGTTCGGCCACGCCCGCAAGGGCAACGTCCGGTGGCGCACCGGCCTGATCTTCGGCGCCGCCGGCATGGTCGGCGCGTTCGGCGGCGGGTTGGCCGGCGGCTACATCCCCGGCACCGTCCTGATGGTCGCCTTCGCGATCATGATGATCGCCACCGCGGGCGCCATGATCAAGGGCCGCAGGGACCGCGACGGCCAGAGCACCACCCATCACCACCCGCTGTGGCGGATCCTGCTCGACGGTCTCGTCGTGGGCGCCGCCACCGGACTGGTCGGTGCGGGCGGCGGATTCCTCGTCGTCCCGGCCCTGGTGCTCCTGGCGGGTCTATCGATGACCGTCGCGGTGGGCACGTCCCTGCTGGTCATCGCCATGAAATCCTTCGCCGGACTCGGCGGCTACCTCACCTCGGTCAGCCTGGACTGGCCGCTCGTCGCCGCCGTCACCGCCGCCGCCATCGCCGGTTCCTTCGTCGGCATCCGGCTCACCTCGGTCGTCCCGGAGAAGGCGCTGCGCAAGGGGTTCGGCTTCTTCGTCCTGCTCATGGGAGCCTTCGTCCTGTCCCAGGAACTGCCCTTCCCCGCCGCACCGATCATCCTGGGCACCGTCGCCATCCTGGGCACTGCCGCGGCCACCTGCCTCCTCGCCGCCAAGGACCGCTGCCCGCTGAGATCCGCCACTCCGATCGCCGCGCGGGCCTCGTGACGCGGAGCTGAACGGCCCCGACCGCACGGACCACGGCCCGTGCGGTCGGGGCCGTTCCCGTCGACGCCGGTTGTCCTCCGACCGCGGTGCGCGCACCATTCGCGTCATGGATACAACTCTGCTCTGGGACGGCTGGGAACCGGTCGTCCACTCCGTCGTCATGGTCGTGTGCGGTTTCGTCGCCCTGGTCGTGATCCTCCGGGTATCCGGCCCACGCACCATGGCCAAGATGACGCCCCTCGACTTCATCGTGGCGGTGACCATCGGTTCGGCGTTCGGGCGCACACTCACCGCCACCGAGGTGCCGCTGGCGCAGACGGTCCTGGTGTTGGCGCTACTCGTGGGCGTCCAGTGGTTGTTCGCGGCGGTCCGCGCGCGGTCTCCGCGCGTCCGGTCCCTGCTGGACAGCCCGCCGATCCTCCTCTATTACCAGGGACGGATGCAGGGCAGGGCGCTACGGAGCCACCGCCTTCTCGAGGAGGACGTCCACACCGCGGCCCGGCAATCCGGGAAGGGTTCGCTCGAGCAGGTCGCGGCGGTGATCCTCCAACAGGACGGCAGCCTGGGGGTCATCGGTCGCGACGATCTGGGCGACGCCTCGAGCCTCCTGCCCTTCACGGGCCGACACGACATCCGTGACAACGAGGGCTGATCGAGGGATAGCTCGAGGGATAAAGAAATCATCCCCGACCGGTGGCGTGAGGAATATCACATCGTTACGGCGACCCCACTGCGCTAGGGAAAGGCGGGGTCATGGATCAATTCAACCGGAGGGCCTTTCTCGCGCGGGCGTCCCTGTTCGGTGCATTCGTCAGCGCGGGCGTCGCGTTTCCGGGCGCCCTGAACGGCTCCCTCGAAGCGGTGGGACGAGCGAACGCCCAGGGCACGGGGAGTGCCGTCCTCGACGCGGTCGAGGAGTTCTCCCTGGACACCATGCGGGCGCTGTGTGTGATGGTCATGCCCGGACCCGACGAGTGGTCGAGGCAACAGGGCACGCCGCGCGAGGACCCGGGACCGATCGAGGTCGGCGGCGGCGAGTTCATGAAGGACCTGTTCGACAACTACCTCGCGATGGGCGACCAGCTGGCCCGACCGCTCGCGCTGGGACTCGGGACAGCTTCGCCACCGTCGCCGAGGCCGTGGAGTGGATGCGTCAGTCCCGGGTCCAGATCCGGACATCCGGAGACCCGGTCACCGGCACCACCGTCACCGTCCACCTGGCGCTCGACGACCGCAGCGGCGACTCGGCGATCATCGAGTACATCGACGGCGAGCCCCACATCTGGCATGACCGGTCCTACACGGTGATGACCAATTCGCCGCCGTTCGCAGAGCAGCTCGAACGCCTCCACGAGATCGAGGGCTTCGGCGGTGACCGCCCGCTCCCCGGGGGCACGGACGCCGACGAGAGGTTCGCCCGCGCGGCCTTCTACCTGGACCGGCTCCCGGCGCCCGCCGACCGGACGAGGGCTGTCGCGGAGCTGCTGAGCGTGATGCGCAACGCGTCCCAACCGTTCCGCGTGCCGGATCCCGACCACCCCAACGCCTCCACCACCCTGTGGCGGACCATCACCGACCACGTCGACGGTGTGTACGTCTTCGAGGACACCGGTCGGCCCAACATCGTCTGGGTCCGGCTGGACGGCCTCGATCTGTCCGAGGGCGCACCCGTGCGCAAGCTCGACCTGGTCGCCGACACCGGGCTCGAGGGGGGCCTCGTCGGAGAGGTCAGCGCGCACTTCGAGGCGACGGCCCCCATGGAGTTCCTCCGCGCATCCTGAGAACGGCTCCCGGGCGCCCCGCCCGTCGACAGCCCAGCCCGCCGGGTGCCCTGCCCGTCCCCAGCCCCGCCCGTCGGGCGCCCGGGGCGTGCGCGACCCGTTCTCAGAAGACGCCGACCCCCAGCCGTCGGCGCGCCCGCAGGTCCCACAGGTTGAGCGTGTAGACCACGCGCAGCGGCCTGGACAGGACCATGTCGAGCGCGGCCGCGAGGTTCACGAGGACCCGTCGGCGCCTGAGATCCCGAGGGGTGATCGTCCAGCGCATCTCGTCACGGATCCGCTCGGGGACCGCGAACTTGGTCATGGACAGACTCCACGGCCCCAGGGTCTTGTGCGCGAGTGTCCCCAGCTGCTTCATCCGGACCTCGAGGACCGTGAAGTCGGCGAGTGCCTGGAGGTACTCGCGGACGGTGTCGTCGATCCGGACGCCGTCGATGCCCTCGGCGAATCGTCGCTGGTACTCGGCCCAGGTCGACGGCCAGCGGGCCTCGGGCACGTTCAGGGTGGTCCCGAGCGGTCGCGCGAGTTCGATCACCCGGTCGAGCTCCGCCTCCGACAGCGGCCCGTGCACCATCTCCCACTGATCGGTGTAGTAGCGGACCAGACACAGCGCCACCCACGTCTGTGAGGCCGCGGAGTTGGCGTTGTAGCGGACCGGACTGGACCCGGTGGAGTAGACCTGCGCGTGGATCTGCCGCACCGCCTCGTGGAAGAACTTCCGGTCCTCCTGGTTCCCCAACGTGGCCACGGCGAGGTACTGGGCGGTGGTCCTCCCGCGCTTGATCGGGCGGAGGTCACCGCGGCCCCGGTCCACCCGGCTCTCGACCACGCCGTACCCGACGGCGGGGTCGGCGAGTTGCATCACCACGTTCGCGGCGGGGAGCCAGAACCACAGGTGCGTGGACAGGTCCGGGAGGTGCCGGATCCTCATCGGGTCGAGGCCTGCGTCGACGGATCGCGTTCCTGGGTTCATCACGTCACTCCCTGTGCACTGCGCGTGCCGCGCGATCATGTCGTATGTGGCCGAGTTTCAGATCACATATATCTTACATTGGGATGCGAGGGGAAGGAACCCACCGCTCGACCGCTCGACCGGGACGCCGGGACGCCGGGACGCCGGGACGCCGGGACTGGCAGGATAGGGTTGCCTAACTTAAGGAGGCCCCCGTGGCAGATGAGCGCAAGCGCCCCACCCCGACCACCCTCACCGTGCTGCGCACCGAGACGGTGAGCGCCCACATGGTCCGGGTCGTCCTCGGCGGCGCGGGGTTCGACGCCTTCGCCCCGCGCGCGGAGACCGACAGCTACGTCAAACTCGAACTGCCCTCCGAGGACGGCCCCGTGGTGCGGACCTACACCGTGCGTCGCGTCGACCTCCCGGCCCGCGAGATCTGGATCGACTTCGTCGTGCACGGAGACGCGGGCGTGGCGGGGCCGTGGGCCCGGACGGTCGCGCCCGGGACCGACGTCACCGTCCGGGGGCCGGGCGGCGGGTACCGTCCCGACCCCGAGGCGGACTTCCACCTCCTCGCCGGGGACGAGACCGCGGTCCCCGCGATCTCCGCCGCGCTGGAGGCCCTGCCCGAGGACTCGGTGGGAGCGGTGTTCCTGGAGGTGGGAGACGACGACGACGAGGTGTCGCTCACCGCTCCGGAGGGGGTGCGGATCACCTGGCTGCACCGCGGGACCCCCTCCACCCACGCCGGCCCCGGACGGATCGACGGCGACGCGCCGCTGGTCGTCGCCCTCCGCGAGATGCCGTGGCCGGACGGCGACGTGCAGGTGTTCGTGCACGGCGAGGCCGAGACCGTGATGAAGCATCTGCGCCCCCTGCTGCGCTCCGGACGCGGCGTCCCGGCCCGGCGGGCCTCGATCTCGGGATACTGGCGCCGGGGCCGCACTGAGGAGGGTTTCCGCACCTGGAAACGCGAGTTGGCGGAATCGGAGCCGGATCAGCAACCCGTGAGGTGAGTCCCGGGTTACGCGGTCGGTGTGACCCGGTACCCTCATGTGCCAGCACTGTTAACGCATCCGGCCCCTCACGCTCACCCGTGACCGTAGACAAGGCATGGCACATGGCATTCTCACGCGCGACGCTCTTCACCGGACTGGTGGCCACCTCGGCACTCGTCCTCGCAGGCTGCACCGGCGGCTCCGACGATGACGCCGCCGGTGGCGGCGGCGAGTCCTACACGATCGGCATCAACCAGCTCGTCCAGCACCCCGCTCTCGACGCGGCCACCGCGGGCTTCAAGGAGGCCTTCGCCGACGCCGGTGTCGAGGTGGAGTTCAACGAGCAGAACGCCAACGGTGAGCAGGCCACCGCGCTGACCATCGCGCAGCAGTTCGCCGCCGACGACCTGGACCTCGCGCTGGCGGTGGCGACCCCGGCCGCCCAGGCGATGGCCCAGAACATCATCAACATCCCACTGCTGTTCACCGCGGTCACCGACCCGGTCTCGGCCGAGCTCGTCGACTCGATGGAGGAGCCGGGCGCCAACGTCACCGGCACCTCGGACGCCGCGCCGATCGACGAGCAGCTCGAGCTGCTCAAGGAGATCGTCCCCGACGCCGAGCGCGTCGGCATCGTCTACGCCTCGGGCGAGGTCAACTCGCAGGTCCAGGTGGACCAGGCCGAGGAGGCCGCCGGCCCGCTCGACCTGGAGATCGTCACCCAGACCGTCACCTCGGTCAACGAGATCCAGCAGGCCGTCGAGGCGCTCGGCGACGTCGACGCGATCTACGTACCGACCGACAACATGGTCGTCTCCGGTATCGCGGCTCTCGTCCAGGTGGCCGAGAGCAAGCAGATCCCCGTGATCGCCGCGGAGGAGGGCACCGTCTTGGGCGGCGCCGTCGCCACGCTGGGAATCGATTACACCGAGTTGGGCCGCCAGACGGGCGAGATGGCGCTGCGCATGCTGCGCGACGGCGAGGACCCGGCCACGATGCCCGTGGAGACCGCCGCCGAGTTCACCTACGTGGTCAACGAGGACGCCGCGGAGCGCCAGGGCGTCACCATCCCGGAGGACATCCTCGCCGAGGCTGAGAAGAAGTGATCGGCGCCGTCGAGGTAGGCCTCATCTACGGGGTCATGGCGCTGGGGGTCTTCCTGACCTTCCGCGTTCTCAACTTCCCCGACCTCACCGTCGACGGCAGCTTCACCACCGGTGCCGCCACCGCGGCGACGGGCATTCTCGCAGGCTGGAACCCGGTGCTCGCGACCCTCGCGGGTTTCGTCACCGGGTTCCTGGCCGGGATCATCACCGGCCTGCTGCACACCAAGGGCAAGATCGACGGCCTCCTGGCCGGGATCCTCACCATGATCGGGCTGTGGTCGGTCAACCTGCGGATCATGGGAAGCGCGAACGCGCCGTTGCTGCGGCAGGACCACGCGTTCACCCCGCTGCGCGAAGCCGGCATCCTCGGCACCTGGGGTGGCGTCGCCATCCTCGCGGTGGCCGTGGGACTGCTCGGCCTCGTCGTCGTCTGGTTCCTCACCACGAACCTGGGACTATCGATCCGCGCCACGGGCGACAACGGTCCGATGATCTCCTCGTTCGGTGTCTCCACCGACTTCACCAAGACCCTCACCCTCGCCCTGTCCAACGGCCTCGTGGGCATGTGCGGCGCGCTGTTGGCGCAGTATCGGGGCTTCGCCGACATCTCGATGGGCATCGGCCTGATCCTCGTGGGTCTGGCCTCGGTCATCCTGGGCCAGGCGATCCTCGGCCAGCGCAGGCTGTGGCTCGCGGTGTACGCCGTGATCGTGGGCGCGGTCCTGTACCAGCTCATCATCGCCATCGCGCTCGAGGTGGGGCTCAACCCGAACGACATGAGGGCGGTCACGGCCGTGCTCGTGGTGATAGCGCTTCTCGCGCCCAAGTGGAAATCCATGGGTGGTCGGTTCGGGCGCAAGCCCACGACCGCGGTCGCCGCGAACGAGCGCGCGGTGGCGGGCGCCGGGACCGCCGTCGACGCCGGGCCCGAGTCCGCCGACACCGCCGCGACCGGCGCCAAGGAGACCTGACGATGCTGACAGTCACCGATGTGTCCAAGACCTTCTTCCCGGGCACCGTCAACGAGCGCCGCGCACTCCACGGTCTCAGCCTCACGATGGCCGAGGGCGACTTCGTCACCGTGATCGGCTCCAACGGCGCCGGCAAGTCGACCCTGCTCAACGCCGTGTCCGGCCGGTTGATCGCCGACGGCGGCAGCATTCAGATCGACGGCAAGGACGTCACCCGGTTGCCCGATCACAAGCGCGCGAAGTACGTGGGCCGCGTCTTCCAGGACCCGCTGGCCGGGACCGCGCCCACCCTCACCATCGAGGAGAACCTGTCGCTCGCGGTCCTGCGGGGCAGGCGACGTGGACTCGGCCCCAGCCTGAACAAGAAGCGCCGCGCGCAGTTCGCCGACCAGCTCGCCATGCTCGAGCTGGGTCTCGAGGACCGGCTCACCGCCAAGGTCGGGTTGCTCTCGGGAGGCCAGCGACAGGCGCTCTCGCTCCTCATGGCCGGGTTCACCCAACCGCGGATCATGCTGCTCGACGAACACACCGCGGCCCTGGACCCGCAGCGGGCCGAGCTGGTCACCACGATCACCGAACGGATCGTCCGCGAGGGCGGGCTCACCACGCTCATGGTCACGCACAACATGGAGCAGGCCATCCGGCTGGGCAACCGGCTGATCATGATGCACGAGGGCCGGATCGTCTACGAGGCCGACGACCAGAAGAAGGCGTCGCTCACCGTGCAGGACCTGCTCAAGGAGTTCGCCAACATCAAGGGCGCGACGCTGTCCGACAAGGCGTTCCTGGGCTGAGGCCCCGCCTGGCCCCGCCGCCTCGGCCGGCCCGCCGCCTCGGCCGGCCC
>NZ_JAALEA010000495.1 GCF_014145145.1 Dietzia cercidiphylli | reverse complement strand
CCGGCCGGGCCGACCCACGGCGCCGCCATCGCCACCAGCCCGACGGCGGCGATCACCAGGAGTCGGCCCCGGGCGGGCATCGCCCGGTGGAGCAGCCCCAGCACACCGACCGCCGCCATCACGCCGGTGGCCAGGACGAACACCGGTTCGCTGGTGAGCGCGGCTCCGGCCACCCGGTCCGTCGACACGAACGGTACCCAGGTCGCGGCCCCGCGCAGCACCTCCGTCGCCGACGACCACCGCGTGGTGACCTCGGCGGACTCGATGTGGTCCAGGAACGGAGGCGAGACCCGGCCCAGGAGCACCAACGGAACAGCCCACCACAGGCACACCGCCACCGAGAGGGGCAGCCACCACGCGGCCAACCGCGCCCACGTGCGTCCGGGGCGGTGCATGAGCCACCACAGGATCGCGGGCAGGCACGCGATGGCGGTGGCGACCGCGTTGACCGCGCCCATCAACGCCAGGGCCAGCGCGGCACCCGCCCCACCCCGGCGCGGGGACATCCGCCCCTGCAACACCCGCACCACCGGGAGCAGCACCCACGGTGCCAGCGCGACCGGCCAGATCTCGGAGGAGATCGACCCGAGGTCACCGAGCATCCGCGGGGCGAGCGCGTAGAGGATCCCGGCCACGGCCCTGGTCTGGGGGGTGCCGATCCGCAGGGCGGCCGCGACCCGGACCACCCCCACGTAGGCGAGCGTCAGCAGAACCGCCCACCACAGACGTTGGGTCAGCCAGGCGGGCATCCCCACCAGGTCGAACAGCGCGAAGAACGGCCCCTGGGGGAAGAGGTACCCGTACGCCTGGTTCTGGACCTGGCCGCCGAACGACAGTCCGGTCCACAGGTGGGTGGCCTGGACGAGAAAGCGTCCGGGGTCGACGACGAGGTCGTACTTGGTGTCCGGGACGACCAGACCCGGGGACTGCAGGCAGGCGAGGAGGAGGAAACCGAGGAACGCGACGACCGCGTCGCGTGCGCCTGCACCGAGACGGATCCCGCGGGTCACCTCGGCCGGCGCGGGGGAGGGACTAGCGGGCGCCGTACTCGACCTGGCCGAGGAGGGCCTGGTCGGCGGGCGGCTGCGCGACCTCCGGGATGGAGTTCTCGGCCATCGCGGAGCTGGCTCCGAAGGCGACGATGCCGCCGAGGACGATTCCGCCGACTGCGCTGGCGAGCGCTCCGGTACCGAAGCTCATCGAGTTCTCCCTGCGGGTCACGAGAATGGGGTGTCCCGGCGGTGCCCCGGGGCACGCCGACGTCGACAGAGTATCACCCGGTACCCGGTGGATCGTGCGTAGTGTCGCCCACAACTACTTACTGGCCGGTAAGTTGGTGTGGGACACGACACCACGTCCCGCCGGAAGGAGTCCTGTGACGACGGGAACCAAACGGATCCCACGCGCGATCCGCGAACAGCAGATGCTCGACTCGGCCATCCGCGTGTTCTCCGACCTCGGCTACCGATCGGCGTCGATGGACACCATCGCCAAGGACGCCAGGATCTCCAAGCCGATGCTGTATCTCTACTACGGCTCCAAGGAGGAACTGTTCTCCGCGTGCGTGACCCGTGAGTCCGGGCGACTCATCGACCACCTCACCTCCGCGGCGACCAGTGGGACCGGTGCGCGTCACAGTCTGGAGAGCGTCGTGGAGGCGTTCCTCGACTACGTGGACAACCACGCCGACTCGTGGAACGTCGTGTACCGCCAGGCCGTCGCCGAACCCGCGTTCGGCGACGAGGTCGAGAAGACCCGCTCCGTCCTGGTGGACCTGACCACCGATCTGCTGGCGCAGAACTCGGTGGACGGGCGCAGCCGCGAGGTGCTCGAGGTGGTCGCCACCGCGCTCGTCGGGGCCGGGGAGGCCGTCGCCGACCGCGTCGCTCACCGGTCCATACCCAAATCGGTGGCCGCAGGAGTGGTCGTCGAACTCGCGTGGCGCGGCCTCGCCGGAGATCCCGCCAAGTCACTCACCACCCCGAAAGAGGAGAAGCCGTGACCGACACGACCGAAGACACCACCCGCCGCACGTCCCAGGGCGCCAGGACCCTCAGCCCGTTCGACCTGGCGGGAGGCCTGCCCTCTCTCGTCTCCGATCTGCCGACCGTCCTGCGTGGTCTCCGGATCGTCCGCACCTCCCGCGGGACCGACAAGATCTCCATCGGCAGGAGGTTCCAGGAACTGGCGGCCGGTCAGCCGGACGCCCCGTTCCTGCGCTTCCTGGGATCCGAGATCACCTACGGGGAGGCGAACCGGCGCGCCAACCTCGTCGCCGAGGTGCTCAAGGCCCGTGGGGTCGAGCGCGGCGACACCGTCGGCATCTGCATGGTCAACCGGCCCGAGGTCATGCTCGCCATCCTGGGCGCGGTCAAGGTGGGCGCCTCGGTGGGCCTGCTCAACCATCACCAGCGCGGGGAGGTCCTCGAGCACTCGCAGAAGATCATCGAGTCGAAGGTCGTCCTCATCGGGGCGGAGTGCGCCGAGGCCGCCGGGTCCATCCCCCGCGAGAAGTGGCTCGGTGAGTTGATCGCCGTGGGATCCGAGGTCGACCTCCCGTTCCGCGATTTCACGGCCGGCCATCGCCCGGACGAGCTCTCCGATCTGACCTGGCTCGAGGACGAGCTGGAGAAGCTGGGCGCGGACGCCGGAGCCACCAACCCGCCCGAGGCGGACGAGACGCTGGGCAACGAGACCGCGTACTACGTGTTCACCTCCGGCACCACGGGCCTGCCCAAGGCCTCGACCATGTCCCACTACCGCTGGAACCGCGCGCTCGCCGGTTTCGGCCTGTCGGGTGTGCGGCTCAAGAAGGACGACGTCCTGCTGTGTCCGCTGCCGATGTACCACAACAACGCGCTCACGGTCGGCCTGGGCTGCGTGCTCGCCGCCGGCGCGTGCCTGGCCGTCGAGGAGCACTTCTCCGCGTCGAAGTTCTGGGACCAGGCCCGCGCGGCCGGGGCCACCGCCGCCATCTACATCGGCGAGATCTGCCGCTACCTGCTCAACCAGGAACCCGGTCCGGGCGACCGGGACCATTCCATCCGGGTGATGACGGGCAACGGGTTGCGCCCCGAGATCTGGGAGGAGTTCCAACAGCGGTTCGGCATCGACCGGATCTGTGAATTCTACGCGGCCAGCGAGTGCAACATCGCATTCGTCAACGCCTTCAACATCCCCAAGACCACCGGCTACTGCCCGATGGACTTCGCGATCGTGGACTACGACCCGGACACCGGGGAGCCCCGCCGCGGCGCGGACGGCCGGCTCACCAAGGTGGGCAAGGGCGGGACAGGCCTGCTGATCAGCGGCATCTCCGACACGCAGCCCTTCGACGGCTACACGGACAAGGAGGCCACGGAGAAGAAGGTCATCCGCGACGCCTTCACCGACGGCGACGCCTGGTTCGTCTCGGGCGACCTGATGCTGGACCAGGGCCTCAAGCACGCCTCGTTCGTCGACCGGCTGGGCGACACCTT
>NZ_JAALEA010000494.1 GCF_014145145.1 Dietzia cercidiphylli | reverse complement strand
CGCCGGTGCCGGTGCCGTTGCCGCCGGTGCCGTTGCCGCCGTGGCCGCGGGACGCCCACTCGGCCCGGATGGCCTCCTGCGCGCTGTCGGGGAGCGTGTCCATCATCTCGGCCACGCGCTTCTCACGGCGGATCTCCCCCTTGCGCTCGGGGCCGCCGGGGGTCGGCTGCATCTGCGGCGGGACCCCCGTCACCTCGTCCTCGCCCGGGGAGCCGTCGTTGTGGCCGGCGTCGGCCTGCGCCTGCTCCTCGCGCATCTGCGCGTCGTCCTTCTCCTCCGACATGCCGATCGGACCCAGTTTGGAACCGCGGAGGAACTGACGGACCGAGGGCTCCTCGCTCGTCAGGAGGACCTCGCGCGGGCCGAACATGACGAGCTTCTTGCGATAGAGCATGCCCAGGTTGTCCGGCACGGTCCGGGCGAGGTTGATGTTGTGCGTCACGATGAGGATGGTGGCGTCGATCTGGGCGTTGATGTCGATCAACAACTGTGCGAGGTAGGTGGTGCGTACCGGGTCGAGACCCGAGTCGGGCTCGTCGACCAGGATGATCTCGGGGTCCAACACGAGTGCGCGGGCGAGGCCGGCGCGCTTGCGCATACCGCCGGAGATCTCACCCGGGAGCTTGCCTTCCGCACCGGTGAGACCGGTGAGCTCCAGCTTCTCCATCACGACGTCCCGGATCTCGCTCTCCGACTTGCGGGTGTGCTCGCGCAACGGGAACGCCACGTTGTCGTAGAGGTCCATGGAGCCGAAGAGCGCGCCGTCCTGGAACAGGACACCGAACAGCTTCCGGATCTCGTAGAGCTCCTTGGCGGTGCACTGGAGGATGTCCGTGCCGTCGATGATGATCTGGCCGCGCTCGGGTCGCAGCAGGCCGATGAGTGACTTCAGGAACACCGACTTGCCGGTGCCGGACGGACCCAGGAGCGCGCTCACCTCCCCCTCGGGAAGGGTGAACGAGACGTCCTCCCAGATCTTCTGCGATCCGAAGGACTTCGTCAGTCCCTCAACAGATATCTCGATACCCACGTCACCACTCCTCACTGCAGCCATCATCTGTGGCCACGGTCACTGTAAACTACCGCTCGGAGTGCGTGCTTCGTTACATACCGATAAGTAATGTATCGCAACGAACCTCGTCGGACCGACCTGCAGAAATGTCAGAGGGGCGGTCCGGCGACTTCGCCGGACCGCCCCTCACGAGACGTGGTGCGTCAGAT
>NZ_JAALEA010000493.1 GCF_014145145.1 Dietzia cercidiphylli | reverse complement strand
CACCACCGGTCCGGTGCCCCGGCTCGCGGGCTTCCACTGGACCAAGACGGTGAGTGAGCCCGGTTCCCCCGTGGAGGGCGAGGTCTACGTCGTGGCGGTCGACCCGTCCGACCAGGGGCGCGGGCTCGGAGGGCTGCTCACCTCGCTGGGGGTAGCTCACCTGGAGGGTCCGGTGGGCGCGGAGTCGGTCGTCCTCTACGTGGAGGGTGACAACGCGGCGGCCATCCGGACCTACGAGAAGCTCGGATTCACCGTCGAGCACCGAGATGTGACCTACGCCTCGGCGTGAGACCCCCGTCCGGGACCTCGGAGGTCGGCGATCACCCCAGGTGGGGGCGCCGTACGAATCCCCCGAGAGGTCATAACCGTGACGCATCCACTGAGTTCATCTCTCGTTCATCTCGACCGGCGAGACCGTTCATATCGGACCCTTAGGTTCTGTGCTCGTCGGGTCTCGGTATCGGCCCGGCTTTGTGTTGCAGTCGCCACAGACGTGTTCGGGGGGCTATCCGCCGGACGAACCAAGGAGATTCAGTGAACCTCAAGCGCACCGGTGCTCTTCTCGGCCTCACCGCCCTCACGGCGGTCGGGCTCGCCGCCTGCTCGGATGACAACACCGGAAGCGGTGACACCGCGGCGCAGAGTGTCTCCGACGCGGAATGCGCGGGCAAGGAGACCCTGACCGCGTCGGGCTCCTCCGCCCAGAACAACGCCATGACGATCTTCGCCAACTCCTACGCCATGAGCTGCGAGGGTCAGACGCTGAACTACAACTCCAACGGCTCCGGCGCCGGCGTGAGCGAGTTCACCGGCGGGATCACGGACTTCGGTGGATCCGATTCCCCGCTCAAGGATGCCGACTACGCGGCGGCCGAGGAGCGGTGCGACTCCGAGGCGTGGCACATCCCCGCCGTCTTCGGCCCGATCGCCGTGGCCTACAACCTCGACGGCGTCGAGCTGAAGCTCTCCGGCCCCACCCTCGCCAAGATCTTCAACGGTGAGATCACCACGTGGAACGACCCGGCGATCGCCGAGGAGAACGAGGGCACGGACCTCCCGGACGAGCCCATCACCGTGATCTTCCGGTCGGACGAGTCCGGCACGACCGACAACTTCCAGAAGTACCTGGAGGCGGCGTCGGAGGGTGCGTGGACGCAGGGCGCCGGCAAGACCTTCACCGGTGGTGTCGGCGAGGGCGCCCGCGGCAACGAGGGTGTCTCGGGTGCCATCGGGCAGACCCCGGGGACCATCACGTACACCGAGTGGTCGTACGCGAAGAACCAGGACCTCTCGATGGTCAAGGTCATCACCCCGGCGGACCCGGAGGGCGTCGAGCTCAACGCCGAGACCTCGGGTGTGACCATCGACTCGGCGCGGCTCCAGAACGAGGGCACCAACGACCTCGTCATCGACACCTCGTCGTTCTACGTCCCCGAGGCCGCCGACGCCTACCCCATCATCCTCCCCACCTACGAGATCGTCTGCTCCTCGTACGCGGATCCGGAGACCGCCGCGGCCGTCCGGTCGTTCCTCAACATCGCGGTGGCCGAGGACGTCCAGGCACAGCTCGAGGACGAGGGCTACATCCCCGTGCCCGACGCCTTCCGCGAGCAGCTCCTGACCGCCATCTCCGAGATCTCCTGATGCACCGGGTCACCGGCCCGCCGCTGATCGCGGCGAGC